>JACCSC010000211.1 GCA_013813215.1 Geodermatophilaceae bacterium
CCGTACCCGCCGCCCCCGCCGGGGTACGGCGGAGCGCCGCAGCAACAGAAGAAGAACGGCATGGGCATCGCCGCGCTGGTGCTCGGCATCCTGTCCCTGGCCCTGGTCATCTTCGGCGGGTTCCCCGGGGTGATCCTCGGGGTGCTGGCCATCATCTTCGGTGCGGTTGGGATGAGCCGGGCGAAGAAGGGGCGCGCGACCAACCGCGGGATGGCCATCGCGGGTCTGGTCCTCGGCGTGCTCGGCGCCATCATCGGGGCGGTCATCCTGTTCTACGCGATCAGGATCGCCGCCGACTGCAGCGACGCCGTCGGCCCCAACGCCTCGCAGGCCGAACTCGACGCCTGCATCGAGGACCGCGTCGGCGGCTGAGGCCGGCAGCTACCGCGGCCCGGCCGAGATTCTGGCGCGCAACTCGGGCACCCAGTCGTCGAACGGGTCCGCGGACTGGGTCAGCCAGGTCGCGCCGGCCTCGGCGTACTCCTCGGCCGGTACGCCGGGTTGCCACGGCGCCACGACGTCCCATCCCGGCGACCGCTCCGGTCCGAGGTAAGCGGCCAGGTCGTCGGGTCCCAGCCAGCCCTCGGGCTGCAGCGGCACGACTCCGTCGTAGCGGCGGGCGCGGCGCAGGGGACGCTGGTTGGGCAGCAGGCCCGCAACCCAGATCTTGGGTCGCGGCCGCTGCACCGGGCGCGGTGCGATGCGGGTGTCGACGTGGAACTGCGCACCGTCGTGGCGCACCTGCTCCCCGCGCAGCAACCCGTCGAGCACGGCCAGACCCTCGTCCAGGATGTCCGCCCGCTCGCGGGCCCCGGACGGCTCGCCGAACGCCGCGAAGTCCGACTCCGGGGTCTCCCCCAGCCCGACCCCCAGCACGGCCCGGCCGGCGGACAGGTGGTCCAGGGTGATCAGCTCCTTGGCCACCTGCCACGGCCGGCGCCGGGACAGCGGGGTCACCAGGGTGCCGAGCACGATCCGCTCCGTGGCCTGGGCCATCGCACCGAGCAGCACCCACGGGTTGTGCACGTCGACCAGGTGGTCGGGGATCCACTGCAGGTGATCCCACAGGAACACGCCGTCCCAGCCGGCCTGCTCCGCCTCGACGGCCAGCGCCACGACGGTCGAGGCCTCGGTGAACGGTGGGATGTTGATTCCGAATCGCATGCGCAGACGCTAGGCCGCGCCTCCGACAGTGCTGCGCGCCTCCGCGCGGCGTACCGACAGCGCGTCGGCACCCGGGTCGACGTCGACGACCACGGTGTCGCCGTCGCGGATCTTCCCGGCCAACAGCCCGCGAGCCAGCTGGTCGCCGATCGCCGACTGCACGAGCCGGCGCAACGGGCGAGCGCCGTACATCGGGTCGAACCCGCCCAGCGCCAGCCACTCCCGCGCCGCCGCGGTCACCTCCAGCGTGAGCCGGCGGGCGGCCAGCCGGCGGGCCAGCACGTCGATCTGGATGTCCACGATCGCGGCCAGCTCCTCCGACCCGAGCGAGGCGAAGACGACCACGTCGTCGAGCCGGTTGACGAACTCCGGCTTGAAGTGCGAGCGCACCACGGCCATCACCGCATCGCGGACCCCTGGCCCGTCCAGGCCCGCCTCGGCGATCAGGGTCGAGCCGAGGTTGGAGGTGAGGATCAGGATCGTGTTCCGGAAGTCGACGGTGCGGCCCTGTCCGTCGGTCAGGCGACCGTCGTCCAGTACCTGCAGGAGTACGTCGAACACGTCGGCGTGCGCCTTCTCCACCTCGTCGAGCAGCACCACGCTGTACGGGCGGCGGCGGACCGCTTCGGTCAGTTGCCCGCCCGCGTCGTACCCGACATAGCCGGGCGGCGCCCCGACCAGCCGGGACACCGAGTGCTTCTCGGCGTACTCGCTCATGTCGATGCGCACAATCGACCGCTCGTCGTCGAACAGGAACTCCGCCAGCGCCTTGGCCAGCTCGGTCTTGCCGACGCCGGTGGGGCCGAGGAACAGGAACGACCCGGTGGGCCGGTCGGGGTCGGACACGCCGGCGCGCGCCCGGCGTACGGCGTCGGCCACGGCCTGCACGGCCTGCGGCTGCCCGACCACGCGGGCGGCGAGCAGTGACTCCATGCGCAGCAGCTTGGCCGTCTCCCCCTCCAGCAACCGTCCGGCCGGGATGCCGGTCCAGGCGCTGACCACGTCGGCCACGTCGTCCGGACCGACCTCCTCCTTCAACATGGCGCTCTCGGCGGGAGCCACGTCGGTCAGGACGGCCAGATCGCGCTCCAGCACGGGGATGCGGCCGTAGCGCAGCTCCGCGGCCCGCGCCAGGTCGCCGTCGCGCTCGGCCCGCTCGGACTCGCCGCGGGCGGCCTCCAGCTCCTCCTTGAGGATCCTGATGCGGTCGATCCCGCCCTTCTCCTGCTGCCAGCGGGCGGTCAGCCCGCTCAGCGTCTCGCGCCGGTCGGCCAGGTCGGCCCGCAACCGTTCCAGCCGGTCGCGCGAGGAAGCGTCGTCCTCCTTGGCCAACGCCATCTCCTCGATCTCCAGCCGGCGGACGATCCGTTCCACCTCGTCGATCTCGACCGGGCGCGAGTCGATCTCCATCCGCAGCCGGGACGCCGCCTCGTCCACGAGGTCGATCGCCTTGTCCGGC
>JACCSC010000433.1 GCA_013813215.1 Geodermatophilaceae bacterium
ACCGTGCCCACATGCCCGAGCAGTGCCTTGGCCATGGTGACTGCTCCACTGCGGTCATCATGCGCGGCCCTCCGCCGAACGGGGCGGCCTTGCGCATGGGTGTATACGCGAGAGTCCCACCGCGACGCCGTACCGGTCAAACGCGCCCTCGCCCAGCCGATCGCCGGAATGGTGGGGGAGTCAACCGCCAACCATCCAAAATGTCGTGCAGGTGCTCAGCCGACCGCCACCCGACATGGAAGAGAAGCCCTCGTTCTACTCTGCAGGTCCGCCGCTCTCGGGGAACGCTGAGCAGTCGGTGCAGGCATGGCTTCTGCTTCACCGGCGCTCAGCGCTCCGCGAAGTCGTCCAGGCTACCCAGGGCCTCGCTCCAGCGCCGCGGGACGGCCTGCACCCGTCCGGGCCCATCCGCGCCGGCCAGCAGGTCCAGCAACTGCTCGCAGGCCGCGCGCGGGCCCTCCGCGACGACTTCCACCCGGCCGTCGTCGAGGTTGGTCGCCGACCCGACGAGCCCGAGTTCCAGCGCCCGGGCGCGGACCCACCAGCGGAACCCGACGCCCTGCACCCGACCCACCGCCCAGGCGGTCACCCTGACCGGATCGGCGCTGCCGGAGCCGGCGTTCATGTCCCGCGCAGCTCGTCGTACGCCGCCGCTGCGGTCGCGCGTTGCACCCGGCCCTGCGCCACGGCCCAGGCCCGGGACGTGCGGTCGACGGCCAGGACGGTCCAGCCCTTGCCGTCCTCATCGGACAGGTGGATCAGCAGCACGTTGCGGTCGTGTTCGACCCGCAGCCGGTGGGCCGGATTCCCGTCCTCGTGCAACTGCCGGGCGCCGGCCTCGTCGGCGACGAACGACGTCCAGGGCTGTCCGCGTCCGGCCATGTCGGCCTCCTCACCCGCCGGTTGGCTCGTCGTGGCCAGCATGCCTGCCAGCATCACCGGACGAGGGCGCGGCCAGCCGGTAGAGGACGTGCTGACGTAGCGGGTGTCCCGGCGGCAGGGACGGGTGCTCGAAGTCGCCGGCCCGATCCCGGGTCATCCCCAGCCGCCGCATGACCGCCCGGGAGCGCTCGTTCGCCGGCACCGTGAACGACACGATCTCGGTCAGGCCGACCCGACCGAAGCCGTCGGCCACGGCCGCCCGGGCCGCCTCGGTGGCGTACCCCAGACCCCAGGCGGCGCGCGCCAACCGCCACCCCACCTCGACGGCGGGCAGGAACGGCGCGGCAAAGCTCGGGCGGCTCAGCCCGGTGAACCCGACGAACTCGCCCGTGGCCAGCACCTCGACCGCCCACAGCCCGACGTCGTCGTCGTCGAAGCGGGCCCGGATCTTGGCCGCGAAGGCATCGCTGCCCGCACGGGACAGCGGGCCCGGGAGGTAACGCACCACCTCCGGATCCGCGTTCATCGCCGCGAACGGCGCCAGGTCGGCCTCCCGCCAGGTCCGCAGGACCAGCCGGTCGGTGCGCAGTTCCGGGGCCACCCGGCGAGTCTGCCCCGCCGCGGCGTTCCGGCCGCCCGTCAGGCGAAGTCCTCCGCGGTAAAGGCCTTGGGCTCGACCAGCACCAGCCAGCTGCCGGAGTTGTCGCGCATGACCGCCTCGACGCCGTAGGGCCGGTCGGCCGGCTCCTGAAGGAACTCGACTCCCTTGGCCGCCAGGTCCTCGTAGGTCTTGCGGCAGTCGTCGACGCGTAGCCCGAGCCCGCCCATCTGCCCCTTCTCGAGCTGACGCCGCATGAACTCGGCGGCGTCGGCATCCAGCGGCGGGCCGGGCGTCATCAGGGTCACGTCGAGTTCGGGTTGACTGGGATGTCCCACGGTCACCCAGCGGAAGCCCTCGCCGATGGAGATGTCGGTGCGCGGCTCGAAGCCGAGGATGTCGACGTAGAAGTCGCGCGCCTTGTCCTGGTCGAGGCAGTAGACGGTGGTCAGGGAGACGTTGGTGATCATGCCTCGACGGTAGGGTCCGCCGGCCGCCGTTGCTTCTCCGAGATTGCGCGATCGGGGGTCCGCCGGCCGGTCGTACCGGCGGGATCCAGCCCGCCCTTCATGAACAGGTAGCAGCCCGGCACGTGCGGACCGCCGCGGGCGGCCCACCGGTCCCGGTAGGCGGTCGGGCTCTCGCCTACCAGCTTGCGAAACCGCGAGGAGAACGAGCCAAGGCTGGCGAACCCGACCAGCATGCAGACCTCGGTCACCGTCAGGTTCGCCCCGCGCAGCAGGTCCTGGGCGCGCTCGATGCGCCGGCGGGTGAGGTAGCGGATCGGCGTCTCGCCGTACGCCGCGGCGAACGACCGCGCGAAGTGGAAGCGCGAGACACCGGCCACGCCCGCGAGATGGTCCAGGTCCAGCGCCGCGGCGTAGTGCCGGTCGACGTGGTCGCGGGCCCGGCGCAGGTGGGACAGCAGTTCCACCGCCACCGTGGTCGTCACGGGCCGAGGGTAGGGCCTGTCCCTTCGGGCGCCGCTGCCTTGTGCCGTCTTCGGACCGCGTGTACACCGAGCCGGTGGGCCCAGCTCTGAGGCAGCTATGCATCCTGTGGACCGCCAGCTACGAACGGCTGGCCCGCCGCCTCGACGGCCTGACCGAGGAGGAGTTCGGCTGGGCCCCGGTCCCGGACTGTTGGGCGTTGCGCCCCGATCCCGAGGCGCCCAGCGGCTGGCAGATCGACTACGCCCACCCCGTGCCGACGCCGCCACCGTTCACGACGATCGCCTGGCGCCTGGTGCACATCGCCAGCGGCAACTGGATCCGCTGGGAGCACGCGCTCGGCCCGGCCCGGCGCACCTTCCTGGACCTGTACGTGCCGTCGACCGTGGACGGTGCCCTGGCGTACTGGCGGGACAGCGCGGCACAGATCGCGGCCTGGCTGGCCACGGCCACCGAGCCCGACCTGGACCGGCCGGGCCGGACGCTGTACGGCGAGGTGGTCACCGCCGGTGAGACGGTGCGCATCCTGCTCGACGAGCAGGTACACCACGGCGCGGAGATCGGGGTCCTCCGCGACCTGTACGCCCACTCCCACGGATAGTCGACCGCCGTCGGGTCAGCGGTGGTGGGCGATGGGGGCGTGCGGGTCGGCCGCGGGAGGCTGATCGGCGTCGCGGTCGGAGCCGGGCGCCGGGTCGGCGTGCACGATGGCCGCGGTCAGCCGCCGTACGCCGTGGATGAGGGCGTGCTCGACCTCGTGGCAGACCGCGTGGGCCGCCGCCAGGCTCAATGATGCGTCGAGGACGACGCCCACCTCGACCCGCAGCGAGTGCCCGATCCAGCGCAACCGGAGTTCGGCCACGTCCCGCACGCCGGTAACCGCGGTGATGGCGGCCTCCGCCGCCTCGATGACCTGGGGCTCCACGGCGTCCATGAGGCGGCGGAAGATCTCCCGCCCGGCGTCGCGCAGCACCACGAGGATGGCCGCCGTGATCAGCAGCCCCACCAGCGGGTCCGCGGCCGGGAAGCCCAGGCCGACGCCGAGCGCGCCAGCACCACGGCCAGGCTGGTGAAGCCGTCGGTGCCCGCGTGCAGCCCGTCGGCCACCAGCGCCGCGGACCCGATCCGCCGGCCCACGACGATCCGGTACCTCGCGACCACCTCGTTGCCGAGGAAGCCGAGCTGGCCGGCGACACCGACGATCCACAGGTTGGACACCTCCTGCGGGTCCACCAGCCGGCGGATCGACTCGTAGCCGGCGAAGAAGGCCGACCCCCGCGATCAGCACGACCACGACGATTCGGCCAGGTCCTCCGACCGGTCGTAGCCGTAGGTGCAGCGCCGGGTCGCGGCCCGGCGGCCGACGGTGAAGGCGATGGCCAGCGGTACGGCGGTCAGCGCGTCGGCGTAGTTGTGCAGCGTGTCCCCCAGCAGGGCCACCGAGTTGCTCAACAGGACCACGACCGTCTGCAGCATGGCGGTGACGAGCAGGGCAGCGAAACTGAGCTTCAGGCAGCGCAGGCCGCCCGCGCTGGCCTCCAGGGCGGAGTCGACCTTCTCCGTGCTGTCGTGCGAGTGCGGGACGAGCAGTTCCCGGACCCAGGCCCACGGCCCCCGCCAGTGGTCGTGCTCGTCATGGCCGTGCTCGTGCTCGTAGTCGTGCGCCGTCAGAAGTGGGCCCGGCGCGGCCGGCGCTGGCAGGTGGGGCAGCTGAAGCTGGAGCGGTTCATGAACTCGTCGCGGCGGATCGGGCTGCCGCACCGCGAGCACGGTAGGTCGCGACGGCCATAGACCTCCAGTGACCGGTCGAAGTACCCGCTCTCGCCGTCGACGTCGACGTACAGCGCGTCGAAGGACGTGCCGCCCTGCGCCAGCGCCCCGGTCATCACCTCGCGGGCCG
>JACCSC010000214.1 GCA_013813215.1 Geodermatophilaceae bacterium
AGCGTCGAGACCGGCGAGATGTAGCCGATGCCCAGGCCGATGCCGCCGATGAAGCCGTACCCGACGTAGACCAGCCAGAGTTGCTCGCTGGCGATCCCCAACGCGCCGACCAGGAACCCCGCACCCCAGAAGCACGCGGCGGTGAACATGGCCTTGCGGGGTCCGGCGCTCTCGACCCAGGTGCCCAGCACCGCCGCGGACAGGCCGAGCATGACGATGGCGATCGAGAAGCTCACGCCGATCGCGGTGTTGCTCGTGTCGAAGTGGGTGACCAGCGAGTTCTTGTAGACGCTGGTCGGTAGGCCTGCCCGATGCACAGGTGCACGGCCAGCGCGGCCGGCGGGAACAGCCAGCGGCTGTAGCCCGGCTTGGCCACGGTGTGCTCGCGGTCGAGGAACGCCAGCGTGAGCGGCCGGACCCCAGCGGCGAGCGGTACACCGTTGGGTCCTGCATAGGCTGCCGGGAGGAATTCATCGGTCTGGGAGGGCACATGGCACACGAGGTGCGGGCCGTCGTGGCGCGGGAGAAGGGCCAGCCGGTCTCGGTCGAGACCATCCTGGTGCCCGACCCTGGCCCCGGTGAGGCGCTGGTCCGGGTACAGGCCTGCGGGGTCTGCCACACCGACCTGCACTACCGCGAGGGCGGAATCAACGACGACTTCCCGTTCCTGCTTGGCCACGAGGCGGCGGGCGTGGTCGAGTCGGTCGGTCCCGATGTCGAGGACCTGGCCGCGGGCGACTTCGTGATCCTGAACTGGCGGGCCGTGTGCGGGACGTGCCGGGCCTGCCGACGCGGTCAGCCCTGGTACTGCTTCAGCACGCACAACGCGACGCAGAAGATGACGCTGGCCGACGGCACCGCGCTCAGCCCGGCGCTGGGGATCGGCGCCTTCGCCCAGAAGACGCTGGTCGCGGCCGGGCAGTGCACCAAGGTCGATCCGCGGGCCCGGCCGGAGGCGGCCGGCCTGCTCGGCTGCGGGGTGATGGCCGGCTTCGGGGCCGCGGTCAACACCGGCGGCATCGGGCGCGGCCAGTCGATCGCGGTGATCGGCTGCGGCGGGGTCGGGGTGGCCGCCATCGCCGGGGCCAAGCTGGCCGGCGCATCGACGATCATCGGCGTGGACATCGACCCGCGGAAGCTCGCCACCGCGGAGCGGATGGGCGCGACCCACACCGTCGACTCCCGCGACGTCGACCCCGTCGAGGCGATCAGGGAGCTGACCGGCGGGCACGGCGCGGACGTCGTGGTCGAAGCGGTGGGCCGGCCGGAGACGTACAAGCAGGCGTTCTACGCCCGTGACCTGGCCGGCACGCTGGTGCAGGTCGGCGTACCGACGCCGGACATGAGGATCGAGCTGCCGCTCATCGAGCTGTTCGGGCGCGGTGGCGCGCTCAGGTCCAGCTGGTACGGCGACTGCCTGCCCAGCCGCGACTTCCCGATGCTCATCGACCTGTACCTGCAGGGCCGCTTCGACCTGGACGCCTTCGTCAGCGAGACGATCGGCATCGACGACGTTGAGGCGGCGTTCGAGAAGATGCACCGCGGCGAGGTCCTGCGTTCGGTGGTCGTGTTGTGACGCGCATCGAGAAGGTCGTCACGTCCGGGGTGTTCAGCCTGGACGGCGAGGACTTCGACGTCGACAACAACATCTGGCTGATCGGTGACGACTCCGAGGTGCTGATCGTCGACGCGGCGCACGACGCCGCGCCGATCGTGGCGGCGGTGGCCGGTCGGCGGGCGGTCGGCATCGTCTGCACCCACGGGCACAACGACCACATCAACGCCGTCGGCGACCTGTACGACGCCGTGCGGGCCCCGATCCACCTGCACCCGGGTGACCGCATGCTCTGGGACGCCGTCTACCCCGAAGTCGGGCCGGACCTCGAACTGGCCGACGGCGACGTCCTGACCGTGGCCGGCACCTCGTTGCACGTCCTGAACACGCCCGGCCACTCGCCGGGCTCGTGCTGTCTGTACGCCGCCGAGCTGGGGGTGCTGTTCTCCGGTGACACCCTGTTCAACGGCGGTCCGGGTGCGACCGGCCGGTCGTACTCCGACCACCCGACCATCGTCGCCTCGATCGCCGACCGGCTGCTGACGCTGCCGCCGGAGACCGTGGTCCACACCGGGCACGGCGAGGACACCACGATCGGCGCGGAGGCAGACCGGGCGGGCTGAGCGGTGCCACGCCATCGGCGGTCTTGACGATGGACCGGATCAAAGGCGACTGGTGGGACGGTTGCAGCTGCCTAGTTGTCCTGCAGGATGCTGACGCCGGCCTCCCCGACGGAGGAAAACTCGACGGCTGTCGCGGTTCCTCCGATGGTCGTGTCGTATGTAAGGCCGCCATCGATCTGCACGCGCATCCGCAGCACGTCGTCCTGCCCCACCGCATCGAGTTGCGGGCACGGGGTCACGAAGTTAACGATCGCGTTGTCGCCGCGGTAGTCGAAACTGTACTCGTGCTGGGTCGTGTCGAAGTGGGCGCGGAAGGAGCACGGACCGGTCCCCTGGTCGAACTGGACGATCTGGAAGACCAGGGTGACGCACTCTCCGGCCGCAGCATCAGGATTCCGATTGAGCAGGTCGATCTGCGGCGAGTCGTCGCACTCCGATGCAAGCCGGTTCTGGCGAGCCGGACCCGAACAAGCCGCCACGTCGGCGATGAACTGCTCCTGCGAGCGGTAGGAGGACCAAGCGCTCTGGTAGTAGCTGGACGTCTGGGCAACGGCAGCCGCGTTGTTCAGCGTCAGCGCCGCACCGGTAGCGGACTCGCAGGCGATGTCGCGGGCGCTGTTGTACTCGTTGATGATCTGCTGCGGATCGACCGTCGTGGTCGGCGCTGAGGACGGAGGCCGGGTGGTCGTCGCCGCAGTGGCGGGTGCTCCGGACGTCCCGTTGAACGTCGAATCCGCAAGGGATGCCCCGTTCCCGGCGATCTCCGTGGCGCATGCGCCCAGGAGCACGGCCAGGGCAGTCCCGGCAACAGCATGTACAGCGACATGGATGCGACGGCGCATGCGGGCCCCCGAAGATCGCCTTGGCTGGTTGACACAGGGTAAGAGGGAGCTCACCCAGTTGCATCTCGTGGGATCGATCCATGATGTAGGGGTATCGAGTGTCACCGCCTTACCACTGCTGGATGCGCCGGTCGCGGACGCGGGGCGGATAGGGTGGGCGGGTGCCAGATGCCGCTAGCGACATCGCGCTGGACGAGCGGCCCCCGAAGGACGCCTGTGGTGTCTTCGGCGTGTGGGCCCACGGTGAGGACGTCGCCAAGCTGACCTACTACGGCCTCTACGCCCTGCAGCATCGTGGCCAGGAAGCCGCGGGCATGGCGGTCAGCGACGGAGCCAGCGTCGTCGTCTACAAGGATCTCGGCCTGGTCAGTCAGGTGTTCGACGAGCCAACGTTGGCCTCGTTGAGCGGGCACCTCGCCATCGGGCACACCCGCTACTCCACGACCGGCGGCTGCACCTGGGAGAACGCGCAGCCCACCTTCCGCACCACCTCCGCGGGCACGGTGCTCGCCCTCGGCCATAACGGCAACCTGGTCAACTCAGCCGAACTGGCCGCCACGCTGTCCTCGGATCGCGGCGGCATGCCGATCACGAGTACCGACTCCGACGTGATCACCAGCCTGCTCGCCATGCGCCCCGACCAGTCGGTCGAGGCCGCCGCGATGGAGGTGCTCCCTACCCTGCGCGGCGCGTTCAGCCTGGTGTTCATGGACGAGCACACCCTGTACGCCGCCCGCGACCCGCACGGCGTACGGCCCCTCGTCCTCGGCCGGCTCGAACGGGGCTGGGTGGTGGCCAGCGAGACCGCCGCCCTGGACATCGTCGGCGCCTCAGTGGTCCGAGAGGTCGAGCCCGGCGAGCTCATCGCGATCGACGAGGCCGGCCTGCGCTCGGAGCACTTCGCGCCATCCACGCCCAAGGGCTGCCTGTTCGAGTACGTCTACCTCGCCCGCCCCGACACCACGATCGCCGGTCGCGGCGTGCACGCCGCCCGGGTCGAGATCGGCCGTCGGCTGGCGAAGGAGCAGCCGGCCGACGCCGACCTCGTCATCCCCGTCCCGGAGTCCGGCACGCCGGCCGCCGTGGGCTTCGCCGAGGCCTCCGGCATCCCCTACGGCGTCGGCCTGGTCAAGAACTCCTACGTCGGGCGCACCTTCATCCAACCGTCGCAAACCATCCGCCAGCTCGGCATCCGGCTCAAGCTCAACCCGCTGCGTGACGTCATCCGGGGCAAGCGGCTGGTCGTCGTCGACGACTCGATCGTGCGGGGCAACACCCAGCGGGCGCTGGTCCGGATGCTGCGGGAGTCCGGCGCGATCGAGGTACATGTACGGATCGCCAGCCCGCCGGTCACGTGGCCGTGCTTCTACGGCATCGACTTCCCGACTCGGGCGGAGCTGATTGCCAACGGCCTGGACCTCGAGGGGATCCGCACCTCGATCAACGCCGACTCCCTCGGCTACGTGTCGCTGGACGGCGTCGTCGCAGCGACCGAGCAACCGCGCAACCGGCTCTGCCGGGCCTGCTACGACGGCGAGTACCCGATCGAGATCCCGGATGCCCAGCTCGTCGGCAAGCACGTGCTGGAGGGCATCGGCCGCCGTGGAGCGGTGGAGCGGGTGGGCAGCACGGCGTGAGCGGCAGGTCCACCGCGGCTCCCCGCGAAATGTCGTACGCCGAGGCCGGGGTGGACATCGAAGCCGGCGACCGGGCGGTGCAGCTGATCGGCGACGTCGTACGCCGGACGCATCGGCCGGGGGTGCTCGGCGGCCTCGGCGGCTTCTCGGCGCTGTTCGAGCTCGACCTGAGCCGCTGGCCGCGCCCCCTGCTGGCCGCCTCCACCGACGGGGTCGGCACCAAGATCGCCATCGCCCGCGCCCTCGACGTCCACGACACCGTCGGGATCGACCTGGTGGCCATGCTCGTCGACGACCTCGTCTGCTGCGGCGCCGAGCCGCTGTTCCTGCAGGACTACATCGCCTGCGGCAAGGTCGTCCCCGAGCGGGTCGCGGAGCTGGTCAGGGGCATCGCCACCGGCTGCCAGCTCGCCGGCTGCGCCCTGGTCGGCGGCGAGACCGCCGAGCACGCCGATCTCATGGCCCCCGACGAGTACGACGTGTCGGGTACGGCGGTCGGGGTGGTCGACGCCGACCGGCGGCTCGGCGCGGAGCGGGTCCGAACCGGGGACGCGGTGATCGCGATGGGCTCCACCGGGCTGCACAGCAACGGTTACGTGCTGGCCCGCCGGGTCCTGCTCCGCGACGCGGGACTGTCCCTGGACGAGCAGCCGGCCGAACTCGGCCGCCAACTGGGCTCCGAGCTGCTCGAACCGACCCGGATCTATGCCGGCGACTGCCTCGCGCTCGCGGCCGCTCTCGAAGCCCGGGTCTTCGCCCACGTCACCGGTGGTGGCCTGGCTGGCAACCTGGCCCGGGTGGTCCCGGAGGGCCACTGCGCCGTGGTGGAGCGGGCCACCTGGTCACCGCAGCCGGTGTTCGCCCTGATCGCCGACCGTGGCGGCGTGGCGCCGTCGGAGATGGAGCGGACGTTCAACATGGGGGTCGGCATGGTCGCGGTCGTGACCGCGGCGGACGCCGACACCGCCGTACACCTGCTCACCGAGCGCGGCGTGCCGGCCTGGGTGGCCGGACAGGTCGCCGCCGAGGACGGGCCGGGCTCGGTCCGCCTGGTCGGCCGGCACCCCTGAGCCTTCGAGGCGAGCGTCAGCGCTTGGAGGAGGCCCGGTCGTCGCCGTAGTAGTAGTCGTCGTCGTGCTCGACCGGGTCGACGAACCCGGGCTCGGAGGGGGACCCCGCGAGCTCGCGCTGCAGCGCGGTCAGGTCGGTGTTCGGGCTGCTGTACTTCAGGTCCCGAGCGACCTTGGTCTGCTTGGCTTTCGCACGGCCGCGCCCCATGGCTCGACCCCCTCGCACAGAAAGGCGGGGCGGCCAGAGGCGGCCCCGACACGTGTCAATGTCTCGTGCGGACAGCGTACCTTTCGCCCGCCCGTCCGGCACGCAGGTAGCCGCGGCCACCTGCGGTTCCGGTCACACCTCGGCGTACGACGCGATACATGTCACTGCCGAGCCGACCCGGCTACAGGCGGATGGTGCGCAGCCGGCCGATCTCGGCCATCCGGCGCTCGGCCAGCCGGTCCGCGGCGGCGGCGGGCGGGACGCCTTCGGCGTCGGCCAGGGCGAAGACCCGCTGGGACGTCTCGAAGATGCCGACCGCCTTGAGGCGGGCCCGTTCGGCGTTGTAGCCGTGGATCTCATCCTCGACCTGCATGACGCCGCCGGCGTTGACCAGGTAGTCAGGGGCGTACAGCACGCCCCGATCGGCCAGCGCCTTGTCGATGCCGGCGTGGGCGAGCTGGTTGTTCGCGCCGCCGCAGACGATCCGGGCGCGGAGGACCTCGACCACCTCGTCGTCCAGGGCGAAGCCCAGGGCGCAGGGGGCGTAGACGTCCAGCGGCAGGCGAACCAGGGCCGCGGTGTCCGCCGCGACCTCGACCTCGGGGTGGCGGGCGAGGATCGCCTGCACGGCGCGGGGCTTGACGTCGGTGATGACGACAGTCGCGCCGTCGCCCAGCAGGTTCTCCACCAAGTAGCGGCCGACCTTGCCGACGCCCGCGACGCCGACCCGGCGCCCGGCCAGCGTCGGGCTGCCCCAGACGTGCTCGGCGCTGGCCCGCATGCCCTGGAAGACCCCGAAGGCGGTCAGCACGGAGGAGTCGCCCGCTCCGCCGTACGCCGGCGAACGCCCGGTCACGAAGCGCGACTCGCGGGCCACGATGTCCATGTCCTCGACGAAGGTCCCGACGTCGCACGCGGTGTAGTACCGCCCGCCCAGGGACTCCACGAACCGGCCGTACGCCCGCAGCAGGGCCTCGGTCTTGATCCGCTCCGGATCGCCGATGATCACGGCCTTGCCGCCGCCGAGATCCAGGCCGGCCAGCGCGTTCTTGTAGGCCATCCCCTGCGACAGCGCCAGGACGTCGGCCAGCGCGGCTTCCTCGTTCGCGTACGGGTAGAACCGGGTGCCCCCGAGGGCCGGGCCGAGGGCCGTGGAGTAGATGCCGATGATCGCCCGCAACCCGGTCGGTCGGTCGTGACAGAACACGACCTGCTCGTGGTCGGCGCTGAACACGTCCATGCGCAAGCGCTCCTCACTGACCTGGTGCGGGCCGTCCTCGTGGGGCCGGCCTCGGTTCGCCGGGTGGGTGTTCCCAGGCGCTCAATCTAGCTCGCTCGGCCGGTAGAACAGGCAGCGGCCGCCGGCGTGGGTCATGATCGAAAAGCGACAATACGAAAAAATGCACTGAACCGATGAACTCGGGAGGCAGGGTCAACCGAATACTCAGAGATAGCAGAGCTCGACACTACGAACACCCTTGCTGAAGGAGATCCATGTCTGTCCCTTCGTC
>JACCSC010000215.1 GCA_013813215.1 Geodermatophilaceae bacterium
TACGACATGGTCGCCGACCCCTACCAGCTCAACAACCTGGCCGGCAACCCCAGCTACTCCACCGTCCAGGCCCGGGCGCGGGCCATGCTGGATCGGCTGCGGGACTGCGCCGGGGCGGAGTGTCGGCGCTTCAACTGACCGGCGTCGGCGCGCCCCTCGCCCTCCCGTATCCATCAACTTCGTGGGGATTGTCATCTTTCGCTCTGCTCGGCTCGTTCTGGGCGTCCTGACTGCGTCCCTGCTGTCCCTCGCCGTACTTGCGCCAGCTACGCCGGCCACCGCCGCGGGTCAGCCGGTCACCCAGATCGTCGTCTGGGGTGACTCGATGACCCAGGTCTGGCCGGAGTACCTCGCGAGCTGATCGACGTACCGATCGTGTTCAACGGCGTCGGCGGTACGACCGTCCAGGACACCCAAGAAGGCTTCGGCGCCTGGGTCGAGCTGCACAAGGGCGATCCCGACTTCGAGAAGACGGGTCACCTCTGCTGGTGCGGTCACACCAATCTGAACGGACCCAACTCGAGGGATCCGGCGCAGGACCGGCACACCATCGTCCCGGCCCTGCTGACCATGGCCGGGCTCGTCCCGGACGGCATGTTCATGCCGATCGGCCTGACGAACGGTCCCGATGCCCCGTTGGGGTCCTACGAGTACCGCCAGGTGGTCGACGAACTCGACGCCCCCACGGCCGTCAACGAGGAGATGCGGCGGGCCTTCCCCGACACGTACGCTGAAGTGCGGCGGTATCTCGTGACCGACGGGCTGCGGTTCACCGGGATCCCGGCGACGGCCGAGGACCAGCAGAACATCACCGACGACATCCCGCCCCGGTCCCTGCGCACCGACAACGGCAACGCGTCACACCTCAGCGACCCGGGCCGGCAGGTCGCGGCCGCCCGACTGGCCGACCTCGTCCGCTTCGTGGGCTGGGTGGGGCCGGCGCCACTCGACCGGGACGGCGACGGTCTGGACGACCCGCAGGACAACTGCCCGACGGTGGCCAACCCCGACCAGGCCGACGAAGACCAGGACGATGTCGGCGACGCCTGCGTGGGGGCCGTCGGCGTCTCGACGATCGACGTCGACATGGTCGCGGCGGGCTCACCTTCGCGATCCGGCTCGACGGCCCGACGGCCCGGCCGGCCACGGTCGAGTACCGAACGGTCGCCGGCACCGCGGAGGCCGGGTCGGACTTCGCCCCCGAGGCGGGCATCGCCATCTTCGCGCCGGGACAGCAGCAGGCCTGGGTCCGGGTGTATGTCGCCTCTGACCTGGCCGTCGAGCCCGACGAGTTCTTCGACTTCGTCCTGAGCAATCCTTCGGCCGCGCTGCGCGTGACCGAGGGCACCGGGCTGGGGACCATCGAGAACGACGACCAGGCGGATCCGGCGCCGACGCTGGTCCGACAGGTGCCCGCGCCCAACGCCACGGGAATCGCCCCCGCCGCGAACGTCAACGCCACCTTCAGCGAGCCGGTGACCGGGGTCTCCGACCAGACCGTCACGCTCACCGACCTGTCCGACAACGCGATCCTGGCCGCGGTCACCTACAACGCGCAGAGCCAGACGGCGACCCTGAACCCCCACGACCGCCTGGCCAGCGACACCTGGTACACCGTGACCTTCCGACCCGTGATCAAGGACGCCGGCCGCAACCCGTTGAAGATCACGAGCTGGCAGTTCCTCACCGACCCGGCTCCTACGGTGCGAGGGACCTCTCCGGCCGGTGAGGCGACCACCGTCCCGCCCAAGGCCAACATCAGGGTGATGTTCAGTGAGCCGGCCCTCGCCGTCTCCGCCACCACGTTCACACTGACCGACAGCACGGGAGCGACAGTTCCCGGAACCGTCACCCGGCAGGGTGAGACGACCAAGTGGATCCTGAATCCCGACGCCCCGCTGGCCCGCCGCACTACCTACACGGCGACGCTCATCGGGGGCCCGGCGGGGATCACCGACCTGGGCGGCAATCCCCTGACCACCTATACCTGGACGTTCACCACGGGCTAGGGCCGGTCCTCAGCGGAAGCCGCCGAGGGCCCACGGTCCCCAGATCGCGAAGGACAAGCCGTTCGCGGACTGGATGTTGACGAACAGGGTGCGGAAGTCCGGGCTGAACGTGGACCCGGCGAACTCGTCGTTCTCCTGACCGGCGATCGCGTTCTGCGCGAAGTCGAACAGGACGCCGCCCCGGGTCAGCCCACGCAGGAAGTTGCCGTCTCCACCGTCCTCGCAGAGGACGAGCGAGCCCGAACGGCTCGTCGTGACGTTGTCCGGGAAGTCCAGCACGTCTGCGGACGGCGATTCGTACAGCAGCTCCAGGAAGCCGCGGGTGTCGTAGGCCCAGATCTGCCCGCGGCCGACGCCGTAACCCCCGCCTGGGGGCGGTCCGGCGGCCACCACGTCGCCACCCTGGGTCGAGGTGAAGTAGATCCGGCCGCGATCGGCGACCGTCCCCTCAAGCCGGCTGAACCGCGCCGCGCCCTGGGCGAATCCCTGCAGCCCGACGGCCTGCAACGCGGTCTCGTTGCTGGGCGTGCCGAAGAAGCGTGGATCTGGATTGGGGATCGGCACCCAGCGGACCGGGAACCGGCTGCCCACCTCGGGAGCCGGCCCGTCGACGCCGGCCAGATCGGCGTTCGTCTCGTTGGCCACGGCGAGCATCTGCAGCCGGCCGCCATCGAGCAACCGACCCACCCGCGCTGGGTCCGCCGGCGGCAGGTAGCGGTAGAACCCGGACGGGAAGGCGAAGTTGTCCTCGCTCTGGTACAGCGCTCGGGTTCCTGCATCCCAGGCCACCGACTCGTGGGCGAAGCGGCCCGTGGCGCGGATCGGGGTCGCGCTGGCCGTGCCGTCGACCGGGACCTCGAACAGGTAACCGTGTTTCTTCAGCCCGTCGTTCGGCTGGTCGGTGAAGTCAGGACCGACATCATCGCCGTTCACGGTCTCCTCGCAGGTGATCCAGCTGCCCCAGGGCATCGGGCCGCCGGAGCAGTTCATCTGGGTTCCGTTGAGGCTGACGTAGCTGCGCGACACGTTTCCCGACCCGTCGACCTCGACGGTCGTCGTACCGCCCCCGGTCAGCGGGTCGTACGCCGTGCTCGGGTCGCCAAAGGCCCCCACCGGTCCGTTCACCTCGTGGTTGCGCACGAGGGTGTAGAGATCGCCGGGTCCGGCGAAGGCAGCCATCCCGTCATGCCGGCCCGGGATGACCGTCCCGTCGGTGAGCAGGGCGCCGGTGGGGTCGAAGGACCGGTACCGGAAGCCGCGCGGTAGCCGCAGCCGGGTCACCCCGTCACGCAGGTCGGGCCGGGGCAGCAGCGGCCCGTAGCCGGGGAACCGCTCGTCGGCGGTCTCGCCGTGGGCCAGCGCGGTGAATCCCTGGAACGGGCCGGCGGCCAGCGCGGCGCCCGTGGCGGCCGCCGCTCCCTTGAGGAAAGTACGTCGTTGCAGGTCGGTCATGCCGTCTCCCGAACTCGTCGCAGCGGTCCTGTCGTGGGCAACCTAGCCAGATCCCGGCGGCACGTCGACCGCTGGCCCGAAGTCGCACCACCAACCGGTGAACTGCGCAGTCACGCCCCCCGCTGCTTCTTCGGGACGAAGCCTTCCCGCTCGATCTGGTCCGGCACCCGCGAGCGACTCCGGCTGTACCCGAAGTAGATGACGAAGCCGATCGCCAGCCAGGCCAGGAAACGCAGCCAGGTGTC
>JACCSC010000461.1 GCA_013813215.1 Geodermatophilaceae bacterium
GCCGAGGAGTGGGCCCGAGCCGAGGAGGACCTGCGGTCCCAGGGCCGGCTCGGCTCCGACGGGGCTTTGACCGAGGCCGGTACGGCGTGGCGCGCGGACCTCGAGGAGCGGACCCGCGACGCCGTCCGCCCGGCCTGGGAGGCCTTCGGCGCCCAGCGCGCGGCCCGGCTGCACGAGCTGGTCCGCCCGCTGGCCGCCGCGGTGGTCGCCAGCGGCGTACTTCCCGACATGCTGCGCCGCCGCTGACCGCACGCGGGTCCCGCTCAGGCGATCGTGGCGACCACGCCGGCGGCGGTGAACAGGTCGACGAACCCGAACCTGTCGTCCGGCCCGTACGTCGGCGTCCAGTCCGGGTCCTGCCGCAGGTAGGACTGGCTGTCTGCTCGGATCAGCCCGAGGACGACCTCGGCGACGATCTGGCCGCCGACCGGGCCGAGGTGCTCGCCGCCGGCTAGCACGTCGGCCTCACGCAGGATGTAGAACCACAGCGGTGTGCGCTTGTGCAGCGTGAACGGCTCCAGGTCGGCGAGGTCGGCGGCGGCGAGCACGGTCTGCCCCATCGCCTTGGCCACCCGCTGACCCGAGGGCACGCCCATGGTCAAGGCTCGCAGCAGGTTGCGGCTGGCCAGTGACGTCGGGGTGCCCGGCGGCTGGCCCATCAGGTTGAACAGCACCGACGACAACGCGGTGTCGATCTTCTTGTTCTGCCGGACCCGCCCGTCGCCGAAGTCGAAGAAGGTCTGCCAGTCGATGAACCGCCGGGCTGCCCGCACCCCACCGCGCAGGTCGTCCGGGTCCGCCGGGTCGGCTGCGGCCGGGTCGAAGATCAGAGCGAAGAACTGCTGCGCGGGGTCGGTGCCGCTGGTCCCGAAGTTCGCCCGGTAACTCGGCCGGACCTGCGAGTGTCCGAACCGGTACGCCGCCACCGCGAACTCCACCGGGATGAACGGCTGGTTGCGCCAGCGATAGAACTTCGGGCCCTCGCTGCGTACGGATTGTGCCGTCGCGGCGCCGACCGTGGCGGGCAGGAACTCGTGCAGGATCAGCCACTGGTAGTGCCAGCGGACGACCCGCTGCGCTTCGGCGAAGATCTCGTCGGCGGTGAAGCCGGCCCCGAGTTCGGCCCGGACGTCCTCGACGACGACGTTGTGAAAGCGCAGCCAGGCCAGGTGGAACTGGTTGACGATCAGGTTCTCGTCGTTGCGCGGGTCGCCGAGCAATGCGGTCTGTTGGGAGTTTCGTGGGACGTCGTACCGCACCGACCCGTCCACCGACACCGCGGCCGACCCGGGGATCGGCTCGGTCAGCAGCGTCGTACGGCCGCCGTCGACCGTCCGGTCGTACAGGTGCGGGGAGGCGCCGGGGCCCCCGCCGTACACGCTGTCGAGGTCGAGGGCGGGAATGCGGAAGTTGCGGATCGACTCCGGGTCCTGACGTCGGGCCAGACTCGACGTGGGGTCGAAGGTCATGTCGTGGTCGAGGAACTGGCCGACGAACGTGAAGCCCGCGCTCAATGCCGGGTTGTCCGGGTTGTCGACGCTCTTCTTCGGGTCGGTGATCAGTGTGATCGGGTCCGACAGGTCGTCCCCGGCGTCCATCGGCCCGCCCGGTGCGCCCAGCTCGATCAGCTTGTCGCGGGCCAGCGCCGTGTCGGCAGCGAACGGCGGCAGGGTGGGGAACAGCCGGCCGAAGCGGCCCTGGTCGTAGAACGTGGATCGCGGCGTGTGCTGGCCGAGGTCGGCGCTTCCGTGGCCCATGGCGTGCTCCTCTCCGTCATGGAAAGGAGCGTCGGCGAACCCGCCTGATACCGGCTCAGGCCGCGAGCTTGTCCTTCACCTGGTCGATCGTCGGGTTGGTCAGGGCGCTGCCGTCCCGGAAGACCAGCGTGGGCACCGTCTGGTTCCCGCCGTTGACCCGCATGACCAGCTCCACCGCGGCCTCGTCGTACTCGATGTTGACCTCGGCGAAGTCGATGTCCGCCCGGTCCAGCAGCCGCTTGAGGCGCACGCAGTAGCCGCACCAGCTGGTGGTGTACATCGTCACGCTCGGCGCGGGCATCGGGCTCCTCAGGTCGGGGGTCTTCGCCGGTGTAACCCGAAGAGCCGCCCACAGCTTCCCGCGCTGCGTGCTGTCCGACCCGGCTGACAGGATCGGCGGGTGAACGGGAGCCGGGCGGAAGACGTGCTCGCCGGCCTCGATCCCGAACAACGGGCCGCCGCGGAGGCGATCAGTGGTCCGGTCTGCATCCTGGCCGGTGCCGGAACCGGCAAGACCCGCACGATCACCCACCGGATCGCCTACGCCGTCCGCGCCGGGCACGTCCCGGCGGCCCACGTACTGGCCGTCACGTTCACCGCCCGGGCCGCCGGGGAGATGCGGACCCGGCTGCGGACCCTGCAGGTCGGCGGCGTCCAGGCTCGGACCTTCCACGCGGCCGCGCTGCGCCAGCTGCGCTACTTCGCGCCGCGGGTGCTCGGCGGGGCCATGCCCCCGCTGGCCGACAACAAGATCCGGCTCGTGGCGCAGGCCGCGGCCCGGAGCCGGCTGCAGCCCGAGCGCACGCTGCTGCGCGACCTGGCCGCCGAGATCGAGTGGGCCAAGGCCCAGTTGGTCGGCCCCGAGGACTACGTGGGGCGTAGCGCCGGCCGGGAGCCACCGGCGGATCGCGCGGTGGTCGCCGCGGTCTTCGCCGAGTACGAAGAGGTCAAGAAGCGGGCCGGCGTGCTCGACTTCGAGGATCTGCTGCTGATCACCGCATACGCTGTCGAGGAGCACCGCGACGTGGCCAGCCAGATCCGGGCGCAGTACCGCTACTTCCTCGTCGACGAGTACCAGGACGTCAACCCGCTCCAGCAGCGGCTGCTCGGCGCCTGGTTGGGCGAGCGCGACGAGCTGTGCGTCGTCGGAGACGTCAACCAGACGATCTACTCCTTCACCGGAGCCGACCCGTCGTACCTGCTGGATTTCACCGGCCGTTTCCCGGGGGCGGCCGTGGTCAAGCTGGAGCGGGACTATCGCTCGACCCCCCAGGTCGTCGAGCTGGCCAACACCGTCCTGGCCGGTGCCCGCGGCCGGATGGCCACCGCCCGGCTCCGGTTGGTGGGACAGCAGCCTCCGGGGCCCCGCCCCGCCGTACGGGACTACGCCGACGAGACGGCCGAGGCCACGGCCGTCGCCGCGCGGTGCCGGGCGCTGCGCAGCGCCGGTACGCCGGCCGCGGAGATCGCCATCCTCTACCGGGTGAACGCCCAGTCCGAGGCGTACGAGAAGGCGTTGGCCGGGGCGGGCATCCCGTACGTCGTGCGCGGCGGAGAGCGCTTCTTCGATCGCACCGAGGTGCGCGAGGCGGTGCTCCTGCTGCGCGGTGCGGCGCGGGCGGCCGAGCCCGAAGGCGAGCTGTCCTTGCCGGCCACCGTGGCCGACGTGCTGGCCTCGTTGAAGTGGAGTCCGGAGCACCCGCCGGCCGGGGGAGCCGCGCGGGAGCGCTGGGAGTCCCTCGCCGCCCTCGTCGCGGTGGCCGAGGACCTGGTGGCCGCCGAGCCCGCCGCGGGGCTCGCCGAGCTGGTCCGCGAACTGGACGAGCGGGCCTCGGCACAGCACGCGCCCATTGTGCAGGGCGTCACCCTGGCCAGCCTGCACGCGGCCAAGGGCCTGGAGTGGGACGCGGTGTTCCTGGTCGGTCTGGCCGACGGGACCATGCCGCTGCAGCACGCAGTCACCGACGAGCAGGTCGAGGAGGAGCGCCGGCTGCTCTACGTCGGGATCACCCGGGCCCGCGAGCACCTGCAGCTGTCGTGGGCGGCCTCCCGGATGCCGGGCGGGCGGCGCAGCCGGCGTCCCAGCAGGTTCCTGCCTGACCTGGCCAAGCCCGGCGGCACCGAGCCCCGCCGCCGCTCCGGCCGGTCTGCCCCCGTGTGCCGGATCTGCGGCGCAGCGCTCCGGCTTGGCTCCGAACGGGCGGTACGCCGCTGCGCGGACTGCCCGAGCGACTACGACGAGGAACTCTTCGCGCGGCTGCGGTCCTGGCGGGCCGAGCAGGCCGGGGAGCGCAAGGTCCCGGCGTACGTCGTCTTTTCCGACGCCACCCTGACCGCGATCGCCGAGAGCCGGCCGAGTTCGGTCCCGCAGCTCATGGCGGTGCCCGGCATCGGCAAGATGAAGCTGGATATGTACGGCCCGGCGGTGCTGGCGCTCGTGCGCGGGGACCAGCCACCGGATTGACACCGAAACGTCACCTGTAAATAGATTGCGCAGCCGGCCGAAGGGGTCCTAGCCTGCCAAGAGTCACGGGCTGAGCCGTGACGTCCAAGCCCGGCCGAGAGCGCGAGAGGAGGCTCCAGTGATGACCACGAACACGACGTTCACCCAGCCGGACATTGCTACGGCCGCCCTTTCGCGTCAGGTCGCGCCGTACAGCCAGATGTCCAGGGACAAGTCTGCCCTCGGTGCGGCTGCGCACAGCGCTGTCGGCTTTGGTGCCGATCTTCGGATCCCTGAGGGCGTCCCGGGTGTTCTGCCTCGAGGTGTACCGGTCTGAGCAGTTCCAGACACCGGCTCACTTCGAGGCCGCGGACTCCCTCACCCGGGATCCGCGGCCTCTGTCATTTCCGCTCCCACTCCGCTGCACCACCCCAGCAGCACCATTGACAAAAGGAGGTGACCCCGGTGCCAGCCACCGCGTCCGTACTGGAGCTGACCGGCCCCACCCGTGCGGACCTGCCCTGCCGGGTCGAGGATCCCGAGCTGTGGTTCGCCGAGAGCCCAGCCGACCTGGAGACCGCCAAGGGCCTGTGTGCCGATTGCCCAGTCCGGCTGGCCTGCCTGTCCGGAGCACTGCAGCGGCGAGAGCCCTGGGGTGTCTGGGGCGGCGAGATCTTCGACCACGGCGTCGTGATCGCCCGCAAGCGGCCCCGCGGCCGGCCTCGCAAGGAGGTCGCCGCATGACGTACCCGACCTACCGCGATGAGCCCCGACCGCCCACCGCGAACCCGAACAACACAGTCATAAGGAGTTCCACCATGTTGCTCATGCATGAAGAACTCGCGCGTGCTCGAATGCGCGAGGTCCACCAGGACGCGGTCGCGTCCGCGCAGGCCCGCAGGGTGCTGGCCGCGCGGCGCTGGCAGCGCCGGGCCGAACGGGCGGCGCTGCGCGCCCGGCTGGCCCAGAACGCAATCCGATGACCGCCGCTCGAGGCGGCCCACCACCCGGTGGGCCGCCTCGAGCTATCTCACGGCATCACTCAGGGGACAG
>JACCSC010000219.1 GCA_013813215.1 Geodermatophilaceae bacterium
TTCGGGTGGCTGTGGTCGGGCAGCGACTACGCGAACACCAGCCTGCAGACCGCCGCCGTCGACAGCACGCAACCACCCGACGCCGCCCCGCCGAGCCAGGTCAGCGTGCGGTGGAGCGAGCCGAGCGGCCCGACCGCGGCGGGCGCCGTGCAGGACGGCACGGTGATCGTCGGCGACCCGAACGGTCTGCGCGGTCTGGATCCGGCTACCGGTGAAGAGCGCTGGCACTACCGGCGTACGACGGCGCAGCTCTGCGACTGGACCACCGAGGACGGGGTGGTGGTCGCGGCGTTCCGGAGCGGGGACGGCTGCGACGAGGCGCTGGCCCTGGACGCGGGGACCGGCGCCCGGGTCTGGTACCGCAACGTCAGCCTGGCCGACGAGGCCGGCCTGTCCAGCACGAACCAGCTCACCGTGGCCGCGACCCCCACCGGGCTGACCGCGTTCGGTACGACGTACAACGGACTGCGCTGGCGCTACCGCCCGCCGGAGAACTGCCGGATCGCCGACTCGCGGGCCGGCGACGTGGGCGTGGCCGTCGTCCTGGACTGTTCCGCGGTGCCGAGCCTGGTCCTGCTCGACGGGTTCAGTGGCGAGTCGAAATGGACCGGGGTGCTGCCTCCCGGACCGGCCCGGATCGTGACCGCCGGTGGCGTGGTGGCAGTGCTCGCCACCGACCTGACCGGCGCCCTGCAGGTCTTCGACCGGGAGGGCGTGCTGCTGGTCTCGCTGCGCGACCCGTCGCTCGTGGGCTCCGCCGGCGCCGACCCCTCGGCGCTGCTGGTCGGCTCACGGTTGGCCCTGTTCACCGGCTCCGCACTCGTGACCGTCGACACCGGGGCCGGCGCGGTGGCCTGGGTGGCCACGGCGACGACCCGGCCGGCGCTGCTCGACGCGGGGCTGCTGGTGTACGACGGCACCGACTTCGTCCAGCTCGACCTGCGTACCGGCCTGGCCGTCCGCCGGATCGCGGTGGACGGCGCGCCGCCCCCGGTCGGCGCCGCGGTTCAGCGGATAGGTGCGCGCATCGTGGTGAGCTCGGCCGACGGCGTCACCGTCTACGGCTAGCCGGCGACTGCGGTCCCGCCTCCGCGCGCTGCGCCACCAGCCAGGCCGCGAGCTCGCGGTAGGCGGTCGCCCCACGCAGCCGGCTGGCGGTGGCCAGCACGGAGCGTCCAGCGGCGGGCGCTTCGGCGAAGCGCACCGAACGCGGGATGGCCGGTTCGAGAACGGCCAGCCCGTAGCGGTCATGGATGTCGGCCAGCACGTCCCGGGCATGCAGCGTGCGGGCGTCGTACAGGGTCGGGAGGACGCCGAGCACGCGCAGGTCGCGGTTGGTCAACCGGCGGATGTCGGCCACGGTGTCCATCAGCTGGCCCACGCCGCGGTGCGACAGCGTCTCGCACTGCAGGGGTATCAAGAGCTCGTCGGCGGCAGTCAGTCCGTTGATCGTCAGGACGCCCAGCGACGGCGGGCAGTCGACCAGGACGTCGTCGTACGACGTGTTCTCGGCCAGGTCCTGCAGCGCAGTGCGCAGCGCGTACTCCCGGCCGGTCCGGGTCAGCAGCATCGCCTCGCAGCCGGCCAGGTCGATCGTGGCCGGCAGCAGGTCCGGCCCGTCCTGCGTCGGCGTGATGGCCCTGCTGGCCGGCGCCTGACCCAGCAGGACTTCGTGGACCGACACCCCCAGCGCGTCGGGGTCCAGTCCCAACGAGAACGACAGGCAGGCCTGCGGGTCGAGGTCGACGAGTAGCACCCGCCGGCCGAGTTCGGCCAGCGCGGCGCCCAGCGACGCGACCGTCGTGGTCTTGGCGACGCCGCCCTTCTGGTTGGCGACGGCGAGGATGTGTGGCACGGCGCCCACCCTGTCACGACGCCTCGGCCGCGCCGGCCACCGGCATAGGGTCGGGGCATGGGCGCACCCGATTCCGGGCTGTTCGGACCGGCCAGCGTGACGTGGCGGGTCCACGGCGATCCGCTGCTGCCCATCGGCGGCCTGCGCGCCCTGCTGCTACAGGCCCTGCATCCGCGGGCGATGGCCGCCGTCGCTCAGCACAGCGGCTTCCGCGGCGACCCGTGGGGACGGCTGCAGCGCACCGCGGAGTACGTCGGGCAGCTCAGCTTCGGCGACACCGTGCAGGCCGAGCGGGCCGCGGCCCGGGTGCGCGGCGTGCACCGCAAGCTGCGGGCCACCGATCCCGATACCGGGCTGGAGTACCGGGTCGACGACCCCGACCTGCTGCTGTGGGTGCACTGCTGTGAGGTCGACTCGTTCCTGTCGACGGCGCGCCGCGGCGGGCTCGGCCTGACCGACGACCAGGCCGACCGCTACCTGGCCGAGCAGGTGCTCGCGGCCGCCATGGTCGGACTGCCGGCCGACGTCGTACCCGCCGACCGGGTCGCCCTCGCGGCCTACTTCGAGCGGGTCCGGCCGGAGTTGCGGCTGACGTCCGAGGCCCGCGATGCAGCGCGGTTCCTCCTGCGCCCGCCGATGCCGACCTGGGTGCGCTGGCTGACGCCGGCCCGACCGGCCTGGGGTGGCCTGGCCGGGCTCGGGTTCGCTCTCCTGCCGAGGTGGGCGCGCCGGGTCTACCGGCTGCCGGGCCTGCCGACCACCGACGCCGGCGCCAGCATCGCCGTACGGGCGCTGCGTACGCCGCTGCTCGCCCTGCCGGCATCGGTGCGGGAAGGGCCGCACCAGAAGGCGGCCCGCGCCCGGCTGGCCCAGTCCGCCTGATCCTGCACATCCGGCTGCATACCCACTGGTTGACGACCGCGTACCGTGCGGGTCATGACCACGCAGATCGCCATCCGCCTGGCTGAAAGCGAGCTTGCGGCGTTGGACGCCGAGGTGGCGGCAGGACGAGCCGCGAATCGCTCCGAGGCTGTCCGCCGCAGCATCGCCCGCCTGCAACGTGATCAGCGCTACCGGGCCGAGGAAGTCGCCCTCGTCGAGCTCGCCCGGCGCGGCGAGCCCATCTATCCCGAACTGGACGGCCTGCTGGGTCCCCCCTGCCCACCGCTGGACTGATCGGCACCCATGCGGACCATTGCGACGGTGCGGCTGGACAAGCGGCGACCAGCCCTGATCCTGACCCGGCACTCCAGGCTCCATCTACTGGCCTGGGTGACCGTCGCCCCCATCACGAGCACCATCCGCGGTCTCATCAGCGAAGTCCGCGTCGGTTCGCGTAACGGGCTGGACCACGACTGCATCGTGAGCTGCGACAACATCGTCACCGTGCCCGCAAGCTCCGTCGGCGACACGATCGGCCTGTTCTTCGACGACCAGGAGCCAGCCCTGACCCGTGCCATCAGCGACGCCTTCGACCTGTTCCAGCCCTGAGCCTCGATTCGCGGCGGCCGGCGGTCGGACGGGACGCAACACGGAGGCGCCGCCGCCTACCGTGAAGCGCGCTCGCACACCTGCACCGGTTCGGTGGGTGCCTCAGCCGGCCGACGCGCGTGTCACCGGCGTGGGTCAGGCTCCCCGTCGGAACGCGCGGGACCACCGTGGGCATGGATGTCGAACAGGGCGAACCGGCGGGACAGCAGGTCCACCGCGGGTCCGAGGGCAAGGATCACCAGCAGCGTGCCCGGCCCGATCGCTGCGCCGAGCAGCCAGCCGACGAGGGCACCGGCACCCTGTACGACGCTGTAGCTCCACCTGAACGGGATCGGAGGATCCCAGGCCAGCGCGGCCGCCTCGGTGGGGCCGGCACCGGTTCCGCTGCCCAGGTACCCCGCCACCCCTATGGCCAGCACCGGAAAGGCCAGCACGAGGAGTACCGCGCGCAGCGCCAGCTGTTCCGGCTCAGCGATCACTCCCATCCCCGCGGACACCGTGAAGCCGACGACCACTGGCTGCACTACCGTCCCGAGCCCAGGTCGCAGGCCGCGCACCCAAGCCATCGCGACGAGGAGCACGCCCACGACACAGTTGACGACCACGAAGGGAGCGCCGGTGGCTATCGACAACCCGTTGATCAGCGTCGAGTAGCCATCCGAGCCGAGGGAGGCTTCCAGCAGTAGCGCGACCCCGACACCGAGCACGACACACGAGACGACGAGCGTCACTGCCGCTCGTCCCGTGCTCGTCACGACGGCAGCAAGGCGCCGGGCGGGTGATTCCATTCCCCCTTCTCACCCGGCACGGAGGTATCTGTACGTCCGCCGGCGGCTCCTGAAGGCATGAACTCCGTGACCGTGATCGGCGGCAGCATCGCCGGGCTGTCCGCCGCCCTCATGCTGGCCCGCGCCGGCCACCCGGTGACCGTCCTGGAACGGGACCCGGAGCCGCTGCCGGACACCCTGGCCGAGGCCGCGAGCTGGGACCGGCCGACCGTGCCGCAGACCCACCACGCCCACTCCATGCTGGCCCTGGGCCGCAACGTCCTGGCCCGCCGCCTCCCGGACGTGCTGGGCGACCTGCTCGACATGGGCGCCGGCGACTTCCCGCTGGCCGACCCGACCGCCCACCCCGACCTGGTCGGGCTGGGCACCCGCCGGACGACGCTGGAGTGGGTGCTGCGCAGCCGGGCGCTCGCCGAACCCGCGATCACGCTCCGTCCGGGCGTGGTCGTCACCGACCTGCTCTGGCGGCGGGCCGGCTCCGTACCGCAGGTCGTGGGCGTCCGGACCCGCGAGCACGGGTCGATGTGCTCGACGCTCGTCCTGGACGCCTCCGGGCGGCGCAGCCACCTCCCCCGCTGGCTGCGGGCGGCCGGCGTGGAACTCGCCGAGACGAGCAGCGACTGCGAGCTGGTCGCCTACTCACGCTTCTTCCGGCTGCGCGACGGCGTTCAGGTTCCGCAGATGCAGCGCGGCAATGCGACGGTGGCCGTACTGGACGGGTTCGGCTGCTACGCCTTCCTCGCCGACGCCCGCACGATCGGGATCGCCGTCGGCCGGCACCCGTTCGACCTTCACCTGGCCGGGTTGCGCCACGCCTCGTTCTTCGACGCCGTGGTCGGGAGCCTGCCCCCGGTGGCCGCGCTCGTCGAC
>JACCSC010000492.1 GCA_013813215.1 Geodermatophilaceae bacterium
TCGACTCCGAGAGCATGCGCGCGAAGACGTCCAGGCAGCGCCGCACCTTGGCGCGGTACCGCTGGCGGTCCTGCCGACTGAAGTCGCGACTCGCGACATCCTCACCCACGGCGTACAGCTTGGCAGAGCCCGCTGCCGTCGGCAGCCTCCGTCCGCCCGATCCTCAACCGCCCGCGATCGTCGTACGCCGGAGCGCCGCGAGCTGCTCCGAGTCCAACCCCCAGCCGGACCACGTCGCGTCGGCCCCCGCACCGGGCGCAGATCGGGAGAAC
This sequence comes from Geodermatophilaceae bacterium, assembly GCA_013813215.1. Lineage (GTDB taxonomy): Bacteria > Actinomycetota > Actinomycetes > Mycobacteriales > Geodermatophilaceae > JACCSC01. Next base: position 273 of record JACCSC010000492.1, read on the forward strand.
CGCGGCGCCGCAGCCGGCCGGGTGACCCCCGCGACCTCGACGAACGTGCCGCGCTCGGCGTTGTGCGGGTGCTCCGGCGCCTCGCCCATCGTCAGCACGGGACTCACGCAGGCCTCGGTCCCGGCGAAGTGCGCCGCCCACTGCGCGCGGGTGCGACCGGCGAAGGTGGCGGCGAAACGCTCGGCCAGCACCGGCCATCCGGCGCGGTCGTGCTGGGCGGGTAGCTCCGCGGCAGGGAGCCCGAGACCGTCGAGCAGGGCGGCGTAGAACCGCGGTTCCAGCGCCCCGACGGCGACGTACTTCCGGTCCGACGTCTCGTAGGTGCGGTAGAAGGGCGCACCGCCGTCTATCAGGTTGGTGCCGCGCTCGTCGGACAGCTGCCCGGCAGCGCGCAAGCCGGCGGCGAGGGCGCCGAGCAGGGCCGCACCGTCCACCATGGCCGCGTCGATCACCTGACCGCGCCCTGACCGCTCGCGCTCGAGCAGGGCCGCGAGGACGCCGACGACCAGCAACATGCCGCCACCCCCGAAGTCGGCCACCAGGTTCATCGGTGGGATCGGGGGTCCGCCGGCTGGTCCGAGGTGGTGCAGTAGGCCGGCCACGGCGAGGTAGTTGATGTCGTGCCCGACGTCCTGCGCCAACGGGCCGGACTGGCCCCACCCGGTCATCCGGGCGTACACCAGCCGTGGGTTGCGCGACGTGCAGGCCTCGGGACCCAGGCCGAGCCGTTCGGCGACGTCCGGCCGGAAGCCCTCGACCAGGACGTCGGCCCGTTGCGCCAGGGCCAGGGCAAGGTCTCGACCGGCACCGGTCTGCAGGTCGATCTCGAGGGTCCGCCGACCGCTGGTCAGCGGGTCGTTCGGTACGTCGAGGACGCCACCACCCGGGCGTCGGACGCGCACGACGTCGGCACCGAGGTCGGCCAGCACCATGCAGCCGAAAGGCGCCGCACCGAGTCCGGCCAACTCGACGACTCGAACGCCGTGCAGCGGCCCCATCCGTCAGCCGGTACGCCGCCACAACCCGGCCGACACCAGGCCGAAGGCACCACCGAAGGCGGGGCCCACCGCCCAGGCCGTCCCCGCCGGGTCGACCGTGACGCCGAACAACGGGACATCGCCGTCGATCGGTTCGGCCACGAAGGTCGCTCCACTGCGGCGCAAGATCTGCGGGGTGTTCGAACTCGAGAGCTGGCCCACGAGGTAGATCGCGCCGGCCTGGGCCGCGACGTCCCAGTAGAACTGCTCCTGGCCGAAGGAGGCGACCTCGCGCAGGGTCGACCGGCCGGCCACCAGGATGGGCAGCGAGCCGCCGAAGACGGGCTTGAAGCCGGTGGCCAGCACGAGCCCGGTCCCGTCGTCGGCGATGGACACGAGACCGCCGGAGGGGCCGGTGGAGTAGGCCAGGGACCACGTGCTGCCGACGAGTCGCTGCACGCTGCCCGCAGTGCGCGCATCGGTGTTCACGGTGCAGCGGGTGGCCAGCCAGACCGCCCGCGATGTCGTCGTCAGGTCGACGGCCAGGGTCCGTGTGGGCGAGCAGATCGGGTCGGCGACGGTGACCGGGATCTCGCTGATTTGCGTCCCGTCCCAGTGGAACAGCGCCACGTCACCGAAATCCCCCAGGTTGCCCGCGAACCACACGTCGTCGGCCGCCCGGGCCGACACCGAGACCAGCTCACCGAGCGACCGCGGCGGCAGCGGCAACCGGACCTGTTGCCATGCCGTGCCGTTCCAGTGGGCTAGCAGCGGGATCGTCGTACCGCTCGTCTTGGCCACGAACAGGCCGACCGCCCACATGTCGTCGTCGGCGACGCCGTCGACGGAGAGGAACCGCCCCCATCGGGTGCTGTAGTCGGCCGGCACCGGCGGCAGCTGCGTCGTGACCCCGTCGACGGTGCGGAAGGCGGCCGGCCGGTAGAAGCCGTCCGTGGCCAGCTGCGAGCCGACCGCCCAGACGTGCTCAGGCCCGGTGGTCGTGACGCCGTCGAGGAAGGTCTGGCTTTGGCGGTGGACCGGTTCCCAGCTGGCCGCGGCCGGCGCCGGACCCGTGGCGGCCGCGACGGTCGTCAGCCCGAGGGCGAGCGCGGTTACGAGGGCGGACACGACAGCGCTTGCTCGCCAAGACGTTCTCACCCGGAGCTCCTTCGCGGACTGCGCGGGCCCGTCACCCGCCGCGCGCAGCGTAGCGGGCGGTTTCGTCAACCAGAGTTGACAGAGTGCAGACGTCAATTTAGGTTGACGGAATGGTCCACGCCGACGTCCTCACCACAGCCTCGGCCAGCGCCGACCCCGAACGGGGGCTCGCGGCGGTGGCCGCGTTGCGCCAGTTGGTCGAGCGGCTCGAGGGCCTGCAGGTCGACAACGCCAGGGACCGGGGCTGGTCCTGGCAGCAGATCGCGCGTGTGCTCGGGATCAGCCGGCAGGCCGTGCACAAGAAGCACGCACGACGGAGAGGGCGGTAGGGATGTTCGAACGGTTCACCCACCCCGCGCGCGAGGCGGTCGTGCAGGCCCAGGAGGAGGTGCGCCGCCAGCAAGGCGAACGGCTGGGTACGGAACACCTGCTGCTCGGCGTGCTCGCCGACACGGACAACACCGCCGCTGCCGCGCTGAGGCGCCTGGGGCTGACCCCGGCCGCGACCCGGCGCCGCATCGCTGAGCTGGCCGGACCGGACACCGGCCTGGATGCCGAGGCCCTGCGCAGTATCGGCATCGACCTGGACGCCGTACGCCGCCAGGCCGAGGCCGCCTTCGGGCCCGGTGCGCTGAACCGCCACTGCCGCGGAAGCCGGCATCGCGGTTTCCTGCCGTTCAGCCCGCGGGCGAAGAAGGTGCTCGAACTGGCGCTGCGGGAGTCGGTGCGCCGCCGGGACGGGCACATCGGGCCCGAGCACATCGTGCTCGGGATCCTGCGTGAGGCCCGCGGCCTCGCGGCGGTCATCCTGACCGAGGCGAAGGTAGACCGAGCCGCCTTCGAGGCCGCGCTGATCGCACGGGAACCCGGCCAGGCCGACGCCGGCTAGCGCGGACCTAGATCCGGGCGAGCTCCTCACGCAGCGGGTCCAGCCCCATCGAGCCCAGGTTCAGCGCGGCGGCGTGGAAGGCCTTGAGGTCGAAGGCATCGCCGTGCCGCTGCTGCGCGGCCTGCCGGCACTCCAGCCAGACCCGCTCACCGACCTTGTACGAAGGCGCCTGCCCCGGACCCCCGAGGTAGCGGCTGATCTCGTCCTGGCGCAACTGGTCGTCCATGTGCGCGTGGGCGCGCAGGAACTCCAGGCCGATCTGTCCGGTCCAGCGCTCGCCCTCGTGCATCCCGGCCCCGGTCGGGATCTCCAGCTCCAGGTGCATGCCGATGTCGAGGACCACCCGGGCCGCCCGGAAAGCCTGCGAGTCCAGCATGCCCATCCGGTCGCCCGGTTCGTCGAGGTAGCCCAGCTCCTGCATCAGGCGTTCGGCGTACAGCGCCCAGCCCTCACCGTGTCCGGATACCCAGCACAGCAGCCGCTGGAAGCGGTTGAGCTCCTGCGAGCGGACGGCCGTCTGCCCGACCTGCAGGTGATGCCCAGGCACCCCCTCGTGGTAGACCGTCGTCTTCTCCCGCCACGTGTTGTGCACGTCGACGCCCTTGGGTAGCGACCACCACATCCGCCCCGGCCGGCTGAAGTCCTCGGACGGTCCGGTGTAGTAGATGCCGTCGCCCGAGGTCGGGGAGATCCGGCACTCCAGCGTGCGCACCGGCTCGGGAATGTCGAAGTGGACGCCGGCCAGACCGTGCAGCGCCTCATCGGAGGTCTCCTGCAACCAGGCCTGCAGCCCATCGGCGCCGCGCAGCTGGCGCGCGGGATCGGCGTCCAGGGCGACGATCGCCGCTTCGACGTCCTCAGCACCGGTCAGCGCGCGCGCGGTGGACCGCATCTCCGCCTCGATCCGGGCGAGCTCTTCCCAGCCCCAGCCGTAGGTCTCCTCCAGGTCGAGCACGGTGCCCGTGAAGTATCGGGAGGCCAGGGCGTAGCGCTCACGCCCGACCGCCTCCCGTTGCGGTGCGACGGGCAGCAGCTGCTCGGTCAGGAAGCCGGCGAAGCCCGCGTAGGCCTCGTTCGCCCCGGCGGCGGCCTCGTCGAGCTCGCGACGGAGCGCGCCGCCGCGGTCGAAGCGCTGGACGAACTCGGCGAAGAATGACGGCCCGGACCCCGCTCCGGCGTACCCCCTCGCCCGCTCGGCGCAACCGACGACCTGTCTCCGGGCGGCGACCCTTCCCGCACCGGCGCCGTCGGACAGGCCCGCACGGTAGCTGTTCAGCGACTCCGGCACGGCCCGCATCCGGGTGGCGATGACCGCCCAGTCCTCGGCGGAGTCCGCTGGCATCAGGTCGAAGATCTGTCGTATCGAATGCATGGGGCAACCGGCGGTGGCCAGGTCCGCAGTCAACCAACCGGAGTCGTACAGGTCCAGCTCGACACCGAGCCGCTCACGCAGCTGGGCCGCGGCGACCCGCTCCCGGTCAGTGTCAGTGTCCGCCGCGTCGACGTCCCGGACCGCCCGGCGGGCCAGCCCGGCCCGCTCCGCCCAGCCCGCTGGGCTGAAGTCCGTCATCCGGTCGTCGTAGCCGGGGATGCCGAGGTACGTCGCCGTCAACGGATCCAGGGCCGCCAGGTCCGCCAGGTAGCGGTCGGAGATCTGGTCCACGGTCTGCTGACTGTCCGCCATCGGGCCATCCTGCACGTTGCCCCTCAGCGACCCCACCCGATATCCGCCGGAGGGGGTAGTGGCTAGGTCCGAGTCACCTCTTCGGTCCCGGAGGTGAGCAGCTCGCGGACTTCGGTCTCGCGGTAGCGGCGATGCCCGCCGAGGGTGCGGATGCTGGACAGCTTGCCGGACTTCGCCCAGCGGGTCACCGTCTTGGGGTCGACGCGGAACAAGGAGGCGACCTCGGCCGGGGTCAGCAACGGCTCTGACGAAGGGACAGACATGGATCTCCTTCAGCAAGGGTGTTCGTAGTGTCGAGCTCTGCTATCTCTGAGTATTCGGTTGACCCTGCCTCCCGAGTTCATCGGTTCAGTGCATTTTTTCGTATTGTCGC
>JACCSC010000493.1 GCA_013813215.1 Geodermatophilaceae bacterium
GAGTCGTCCTCGTAGATGTCGTCGTCGTCGCCGGCGTCCTGGACGTAGTCGTAGAACTGCTCGGCGTGGAACCACGCCGTCCCGTTCACCGGCGGCAGCTTGACCCACGCGCTCATCTGGTAGACGACCTGCACGAACCCGCCCTGCCCCTGCAGCGCCTGCTCCAGCAGGGTCGCGCCCTCGGCGGTCAACTCGACGGTGAACGGCGTGATGTTGTTGCCGAACAGGGACGGGCTGTTCGGGCTGAACACCTTCTCCACGAAGTCGCCGGAGATCGTCGAGAGGTTGAGCTGGCAGGTGCCCTTGGCCCACTGCAGCTGGCCGAGCCTGACGTCCTCGGCCCGCAGCCGCCGACCGGCCGGGATCTCCGGGATCGGCACCGCCCGGTCCCCCGGCCGGGCCGCGGCCATCTGCTGCAGCGCCCGCTCCCGGCCGTCCAGCTCACCGCGGAACGTGCTCGAGGTGGCCTGCCGCTTCAGCTCGTCGAGGATCTTCTCCCGCTTGGTGTCGTCGAGGGTGAACTCGACGTCGAAGACCAGGAAGCCGCCGCCGTTCTTGCCGTCGGGCTTCGGGCGGGGCTTCTTGTACTTAAGGAACGTGAAGATCGGCTCGCCCTTGTCGTCGAGCCGGAAGCGGGGCTGCTCGGGCAGGACGTAGTGCGTGGTGGGCACGCTGTCGTCCTGGTAGACGGTCAGGCCCTCGATCGTCTGGTAGACGTCGATCCGGAGCATGCGCGGTTCCTCCTACTGGTGCGGCGCGATCATGACGACGTGGACGTCCGGCGCCGGCCTTGTCCACTCAGAGACGTCGGCGTCGCCGCTGATACATCCGGCGGCGGCGGACTCGGCGCGGCATTGCACGGTCAGCACGCCGGCCTGACCGAACAGCGCGCGGCGGACGGCCTCGACGGCGGCGCCGGTGAGCTGGACAGACAACACCGTGCTGTACGGCGGCGTACCACTGCTTCCGGCCGCGACCAGCTCGCGCTCCTCGCCTCCGGTGCGCAGGTGCAGCGCAGTGCGTACGCCGGACAGCGAGTCGGCGGCCACCCGAAACAGCGCCGGGTCGACCTTGCGGCGCTTGGCCTCCGCGGCGAGCAGCCGGTGCAGCTCGTCCTCGGCCGGCCACCAGCGCACCCCGACGTTCAGCGAGGCCGACGCGGGGGCCCCGAGCAGGGTGACCATCGGCGTTCCAGTTGGTCCGCGCTCGGGCTCCGGCCCGCCCGGGACGACCGTCACCGTCCGGCCGTCGTCGGCGACGACGAGGGCCGGCGCACGACGGCGCTCTGCCACGGGGTCCACGCTCTCGGAGGGAATCGGCGCTGACAATCGCACTGGTTTGTCCCGTGGTCAACAGATATCGCAGCTTTGGGCGGGATTTACCATTGCTCCGGTCCGGCCGCAGCCCGCACAATGCCCGGGACACCGGTCGTCGCGGTCACCTTTCCCGCCTTTGGGAGTCCCCCGTGCTGCAACTGCCGCCGCTGGCGGGCCTGGACGCCGTCGCCGACGGCGCGTCGGTGTACGCCGACGACGAGCAGCCCGACTTGTACTACGTCGTACCGGCGATTCCCCGGATCCGGCGCAGCGGACCCGACGCCCGGCCGGCCCTGAGCTTCGTCAAGTACCGGACCACGCCGGCCGACCCCGATGCGGCGGGCGGCTTTCTGGACCTGCAGACCGAACTCGTCCTAGCCGACGCGACCCGCGTGGCCCTGACCGCCGAGCTGGCCCGCCGGGTCGGCCGGCCGGTCCGGCTCCAGGACCCGCTGTACGTCGACGGCACCGTCGAGCTGATCACGTTCCGGTCCGGGGAGATGGTCGAGGCGATCCACGGCTCGTCGCACCCTTCGCTGGAGACCGGCCTCGTCGCCTCGTTCAGTGTCACGCTGGCCCGGGACGGCGCGGCCCTGCTCTGGACCCAGCTGCGGACCACGCCCACACCGGTGGCGGTGCGGTACGCGATGGGCGTGCTCGCCCGCTTCCCGCCGGCCACCGTGCACGTCGTGCGCGGTCCGGCCGGCGTGACCGTGGACGTCCTGGACTGGCCGGACAGCGACCCGGCGATGGCCGCGATGCGCGAGCGCCTCGTCGAGTGGGCCAGCCGACAGCTCGAGGGCAGGACGGACGCCGAACTCCTGCTGACCGCCCGCTCGGCGGTCGTCTGGCCGGTGGTCCCGCAGGCCACGATGGCCGGCCTGGACGGGGAGACCCGCGGCTTCGTCGAGGCCGATCTGTCCGACCCGTGGTTCGAGCTCATCCACGTCGACGTACGGCTGAACGCCACGCTCGCACCGGACCGCATCGCGGCGGTGACCGTCCGGCTGCACTACGGCGAGCACCGGCACGACACCGTCTTCACCGATCCCAGCCTGGTCGACACGTTCGACGCCGTCGTCGACCCCGCGCTGGGCCGCACCTACCGGTACCAGGTCGAGGTGCAGTTCAGCGGCACCAGCGCGAAGCTCGTGCTGCCGGAGGTCGAATCCGACTCGCCCCTGCTGCTCGTCTCCCTCGACGACATCGGGTGGGTGCGCCGCGAGGTCAGCGCCCACAACGTCGACTGGGACACGGTGTCCAGCGTGCAGGTCGGCCTGCGGTACGCCGACGCCGCGGCCGGTGTACCGGCCCAGGACGACGTCGTGGCGCTGGACCGCACGACACCGGCCCGGACCTACGAGCGGGCGATCTACGCGGCGGTGACCCAGCCGGTGCTGCACCGCATCACCTACGTCCTGAGCAGCGGGCAGCGGATCGAGGGCGGGTGGGTCGAACACCGCGGCCGGCTGCTGCTCGTCCCGGACGTCTACGCGCGCGACCTCGGCGTCCGCTTCACCGCCCCGGGCGGCTTCGCCGCCGTCGCCGCGCATGTCGTCGCGGTCGAGCACCTCGGTGCCGGCGGCCGGACGACCCGCCAGTCGTTCGCGCTGTCCCCCAGCTCGCCCACAGCGACGTGGGCGCTCGGGCTGCTGGCCGGTGACCCCGGGAGCTACCGCTACCAGGTGACGACCAGCGCCGCCGACGGAAGCTCGACGGTCGGTCAATGGGTCGACGGCGCCGGCGCGGCCACGATCGCGGTGGGGCCCCTGCCGGGCGTGCTGCTGCGGGTCGAGGTGAGCGCCGACCTGCTCGATTTCACCGCGGTCAGGCTGACGACGGTGAGCTTCACCGCCGACGGGGTCGATCCGGGACATCTGGTCTTCCTGCCCGGCCGGCCGAAAACCCAGAGCTGGCAGACGTATCTGGGGCAGGGGGTCCCTGCTCTGTACTCCTGGACCGCTGACTACCACCTCGCCGACGGGACCCGCCGCAGCCGCAGCGGTGGACCCAGCGGCGATCCCGCCCTGGTACTACCCCCACCGCCCGCCTGAGAGGTCACCGTCGTGCTCAACCTGTTCAGCAAGTTCACCGTCCCCGGGGTGGACCGGGTCGAGATCTACCAGGACGACGAGGACGA
>JACCSC010000048.1 GCA_013813215.1 Geodermatophilaceae bacterium
CGAGCTCGCGCTGTTCGGCGTACGCCACCAACGCGGCCCGGGTGGTGTCGGGTCCGACCGGCTCACCGAGCGCCTCGGACACCGCGTCGTACAGGCTGACTGAAGGCCACACCCCACCCAGGTCGTGTTCGCTGCCGTCGGCGTGGCGAACCACGGTCGAACCGAAGGCGGCCGTGGCCGCATCCTGGACCAGGGTTCGGGTCAGCTCGCCGATCCCGTCGTAGTCCGAATAGGCCTCGTAGACCTCGAGCATGGCGAACTCGGGGTTGTGCGTGCGGTCCACGCCTTCGTTGCGGAAGTTGCGGTTGATCTCGAAAACCCGGTCCAGGCCGCCGACCACGCACCGCTTGAGGTACAGCTCAGGGGCGATCCGCAGGTACAGGTCGAGGTCGAAGGCGTTCATGTGCGTGGAGAACGGGCGCGCGGTGGCTCCACCGTGCAGCGGCTGCAGCATCGGCGTCTCGACCTCGATGAAGTCTCGCGCATGCAGGGTCTCGCGCAGGGACCTGACCACCTCGGTGCGCACCACCGCGACCCGACGCGCTTCGTCGCGCACGATCAGGTCGACGTAGCGCTGCCGGACCCGGCCCTCCTCGCTCATCGGCCGGTGCGTGACCGGCAGCGGCCGCAGCGCCTTGTTGGTCAGCATCCAGCGCTCGGCGAGCACCGACAGCTCGCCCCGCTTGGAGGTGATCACCTCGCCTTCGACGAAGACGTGGTCGCCGAGATCGACGTCGGCCTTCCAGTCGCGCAGGGACTGCTCCCCCACCCGGTCCAGCGACAGCATCACCTGCAGCTCGACCCCGGATTCGCGCACCGTGGCGAAGCACAGCCGACCGGTGTTGCGGGCGAAGATCACCCGGCCGCCGACCCCGACCAGGTGACCGGTCTGAACGTCCGGCGGGAGGTCAGGATGCTGCGCGCGGATCTCGGCGAGGCTGTGCGTCCGGGGTACGCCGACGGGGTACGGGTCCACTCCTCGCTCCCGCAGCCGGTCCAGCTTCTCCCGGCGGACCCGCATCTGCTCGGGCAGATCGGCATACTCCGCGGGCTCACTGGTCACCGGCCGAGGGTAGCGGCGGCATGGTAGGCAAGCCGTCGTGACCGACCGCGCTCGCTCCTTCGACCAGGCCGCTGCGCTGTACGCCGATGCCCGGCCGGACTACCCGGCCGCCGCTCTGGACTGGCTGCGTCCCGCCACCGCCCACAGGGTGCTCGACCTCGGTGCCGGCACAGGGAAGCTGACCCGCCAGCTCGTCGACGCCGGCCTGGAAGTAGTGGCGGTCGAGCCGTCACCCCAGCTGCGCGCCGAGCTGGCGGCCTACGTCCCGGAGGCGGATCTCCGCGAGGGCAGCGCCGAGCAGATCCCGTTACCGGACGCGGACGTCGACGCTGTGCTCGTCGGGCAGGCGTTCCACTGGTTCGACCGCGAGCGGGCGCTCCCGGAGATCGCGCGGGTGCTGCGACCGGGTGGCCGGCTGGGCGCGCTGTGGAACTTCGACGACGACTCCGAGCCGTGGGTGGACGCCCTGGCCTCCGTGACCGGCACCCAGGCCCGGGCGAGCCATCGCGCACGCGAGGTGATCGCGTCGGAGGGGTTCACCGACGTCGCGACGGCCGACTTCCCGCACGGGCAACGACTGGACGCCGGCTCGCTGCGCCGGCTCGTGCAGACGCACAGCTTCTACCTCGTGCAGGACGAAGCCGGTCGGGCCGAGGTCGTGCGCCGGATCGACGAGTTCGTCGCCAGCCATCCGGACCTGGCCGGTCACGAGTCCTTCGTGCTCCCGTACGTCACCCGTTGCTGGCGGGCCACCCGGCGATGACGGCGGGAACGCCGGGCCGCTCGTTCGACGAGACCGCCTCGACGTACGCCGCGACCCGTCCCGGATACCCGGACGAGGCGCTGGCCTGGCTGCTCCCGGCTACCGCCCGCCGTGTCCTCGACCTCGGGGCCAGCACCGGCAAGCTCACCCGGCAGCTGGTCCAACGTGGTCTCGATGTCGTCGCGGTGGAGCCGTCGACGCAGATGGGCGCCGAGCTGACCACCGAGCTGCCGGGCGTGGACTTCCGGCCGGGCAGTGCCGAGGCCATCCCGCTTCCGGACGCCGACGTCGACGTCGAGCTGGTTGGCTCGGCGTTCCACTGGTTCGACCATGCGCCGGCATTGCGCGAGATCGCCCGGGTGCTGCGGCCGGGTGGCGGCCTGGGGCTGGCGCGCAATATTCCCGACGAGCGGGCGCCGTGGGTGGCCGCCGTGGGCAAGCTGACCGGCGCCCGGGATCGCCGTGCGCGGCGCCGGCCGGTGCCCGACGACCCGACCGGCTTCACCGCCGTCGAGACGCATGACGTCGACTTCGCCACCCGGGTCACCCGCCCGTCGCTGCTGGCCCTACTGCAGACGTTCAGCTATTACCTCGTGCTCGGGCCCGTCGATCGGAAGCGGCTGCTCGACACCGCGGGGCAACTGGCCGACACGCATCCCGACACGGCCGGGCGGGCGGCGTTCGACCTGCCGTACGTGACCCGCTGCTGGCGCGCGACGCTCGGCTGACCGGGCAGACTGCCGGCATGGCTGTTCCCGCCCGGATCACGCTCATCACCCTCGGGGTGGCCGACCTGGCGCGGGCCACCGAGTTCTACCGGGCGCTGGGGTGGGAGCCGACGCCGTACTCGTCCGAGGAGATCACGTTCATCC
>JACCSC010000083.1 GCA_013813215.1 Geodermatophilaceae bacterium
GCATTCACCACCGCGCCGAGCGTCGCCGCGTGCATCCCCTTGGGCAGGCCGGGGCCGCTGTCACTGCGCAGGATGGACAGCACCTGGTCGACCTCGCCCTGCCAGGCGGCCTCCGGCCCGGCGGCGATCCGGGCCCGGAACTCGGCGTAGCGCTGCAGCTTGTCCCGCATGGCCGCGAACGTGAACGGCTTGAGGAGGTACTGCCCCACCCCGAGGCTGACCGCCGAGCGCACCATCCCGAGGTCCCGCGCCGACGTCACCGCCATCACGTCGGCGAGCTGGCCGGCCGCCCGCAGGCTCCGGACGAAGTCCAGCCCGTGCACGTCGGGCAGGTTGAGGTCCAGCAGGAGCAGGTCGACCGGCGTCGCGGCCAGGATCCGGCCTGCCTCGGCCGCGGAGGGCGCCACCCCGGCGACGGTGAAGCCGGCCACCCGGCCCACGTAGCTGGCATGCGCAGCGGCCGCGATGGGCTCGTCCTCGACGACGAGGACCCGGATCGGGTCGGTCACGCCGGTGCCGGCGCGCGCAGCGGGATCCGGGCGGTGAAGACCACCCCATCGTCGCGTTCGACCTCGATCCGCCCACCGGCCCGGGCCACCGCCTGCCCGACCAGGGCCAGCCCGAGACCCCGGCCGTGTACCCGGGCGTCGGCGGTCTTGGACGACCAGCCCCGGCGGAACGCCAGCTCCGCCTGCGCCGGATCCAGGCCGGGCCCGGTGTCGGCGACCCGCAGCAGCAGTTCTCCGGCGTCCTCCCGGACCGTGACCGAGACCCGCCGCGGCGCGCCGGTGCCGGCCAGTGCATCGATCGCGTTGTCGACGAGGTTGCCCAGCAGGGTGACCAGGTCACCGGCGCTGACGCCGGCCTGCTCCAGCACGTGCGGGTCCAGTTCGGTGTCCGGCGTGACGACCAGGTCGATGCCCTGCTCGGCGGCGACCGCGGACTTGCCGAGCAGTAACGCCGCGACGATCGGCTCGGCGACGGTGTCGACTATCCGGTCGGCGAGCTGCTGAGCGGTGGACAGCCGCTCGGTGGCCAGCCGTACGGCGTCGTCCGGGCGACCCAGCTCGATCAGCGAGACGACCGTGTGCAGCCGGTTCGCCGCCTCGTGCGCCTGCGAGCGCAACGCCTCGTACAGCCGCCGCGAGGTATCCAGCTCGCCGGCCAGCTCCTGCACCTCGGTGTGGTCCCGGACGGTGACGATCCGGCCCACGTCGGCCTCGCCGCTGCGGGCCGGGGCCGCGCTGAGCACGACGACCCGCTCGGCGGTCAGGTGGATCTCGTCGGTGCGCTCGCCCGCGGTGATCGCCGCGCGCAGCGCACCCGGGAGGTCGACCTGGTCGATGGGCAGGCCCACGACGTCGGCCGGCAGGACGAGCAGCCGGCGGGCCTCGTCGTTGGCCAGCTGGACCCGGCCCGCGCCGTCGAGCAGCACGATGCCTTCCCGCGCGGAGTGCAGTACGGCGTCGTAGTACCGGTACATGCGGGCCAGTTCCTCCGCACCGAGCCCGTGGGTCACCCGGCGCAGCCGGCGGCTCAGGCCGGCCGCCACGACGGCGGCCACCGCCAACAGGGCCAGCCCGGCGACGATGAGCGGAGGGATGGAGCGGGCCACCTCCGCTCCCAGGGCCGCCGTCGTGATGCCGACCGACACCAGGCCGACGACCTCCCCGGGCTTTCCGACCGGGACGACGGCCCGGACCGACGGGCCGAGGGTTCCCGTGTAGACCTCGGTGAGGTTGTCCCCGGCCAGCGCCGGGGCAATGGTGCCGATGAAAGGCTGCCCGATGAGTTCGGGGTTGGGGTGGGAGTACCGCGTGCGGTCCGGCGCCATCACCACGACGAAGTCCACTCCGGTGTCGCGGCGGACCGCCTCGGCGTACGGCTGGAGCACCCGCGACGGGTCCGCGGAGCCCAGCGCGGCCCGGACCTCCGGGCTGTCGGCGACCGTGAGCGCGATCGCCGTCGCCCGCCGGGCGGCCGCGGCCTGGGAGTCCCCGCGCGCGTCGAGGTAGGCCAGGGTCGCCGCGCCGGCCACAATGAGCAGCACCACGAGCAGCTGGGCGGCGAGGAGCTGGCGGGCCAGGCTCCACTGGCCCGGCCACCACCTCCTCCGCCGGGGCTTCGGGCTGGTCACCTGCGGAGTCTCGACCCGCCGGTGCGGCCTGGGCAACACCTCGCGCAGCAGTCCGGCGGACCGGAGCCGTCGAGACCGCAATGAACGCAACCGTGACACCGGTCTCGTGGTGCCGGACAGTCCGCGCTACCAAGATCCCGGAGGCAGGCATGTCCACTACGCCCGACGGCGACCGTTCCACGCCGCCCACGCACACCGGCCAGACGTCGCCACCCGACTCACCCAAGAAGGACCGGACGCACCTGCTCTACATCGCGGTCGTCGCCGCGGTCGGGCTCGGCATCCTCGTCGGCCTGGTCGACAAGGAACTGGGGATAGCGCTGAAGCCCCTGGGGACCGGTTTCGTCAACCTGATCAAGATGATGATCTCGCCCGTCATCTTCTGCACGATCGTGCTGGGCATCGGTTCAGTGCGGGCGGCCGCCCAGGTCGGGCGGGTCGGAGGGCTCGCGCTCGGTTACTTCCTGCTGATGTCGACGTTCGCACTGGCCATCGGCCTCGTCGTGGGCAACGTCGTGCAACCGGGCCAGGGCATTTCGGTGACCCCGGGCGAGGTTCCGTCGACGGAGGAGGCCAGCGGCACCGTCGATTTCCTGCTCGGGATCATCCCCACGACATTGGTCTCGCCACTCACCGGTGACAGCGTCCTGTCGACGTTGTTCGTCGCGCTGCTCGTGGGCTTCGCGATCCAGGCGCTGGGCCGGCCCGGTGAGGCGGCGCTACGCGGGATCGCGGTCTTCCAGCGGGTCGTGTTCAAGGTGCTCGCGATGATCATGTGGGCCGCCCCCATCGGCGCCTTCGGCGCCATCGCGGCCGTGGTCGGCGAGACCGGCACGGACGCCCTGAAGGCCCTCGGGCTGATCATGATCGCGTTCTATGCGACCTGCGTGCTGTTCGTCTTCGGCGTCCTCGGCGCGCTGATGCGCGTCGTCACCGGGATGAACATCTTCAAGCTGTTCCGCTATCTCGCCCGCGAGTTTCTGCTCATCGTGTCGACCTCGTCCTCGGAGACCGCCCTCCCCCGGCTGATCGCGAAGATGGAGCACCTGGGTGTGAGCCGGCCGGTGGTCGGCACCGTGGTCCCGACCGGGTACTCGTTCAACCTCGACGGTACGGCGATCTACCTGACCATGGCCTCGCTGTTCATCGCCGAGGCGACCGACCAGCCGCTGTCCCTCGGCGAGCAGATCGGCCTCCTGCTGTTCATGATCATCGCATCCAAGGGGGCGGCCGGGGTCACCGGTGCCGGGTTGGCCACCCTGGCCGGCGGGCTGGCCTCACACAGGCCAGAACTCGTCGAGGGGGTAGGCCTGATCGTCGGCATCGACCGGTTCATGTCCGAGGCGCGGGCGCTGACCAACTTCGCCGGCAACGCCGTGGCCACCGTGCTGATCGGTAGCTGGACCGGCGAACTCGACCGCGAGCGGGCGCAGGAAGTGCTCGACGGGCAACACCCGTTCGACGAGTCGGACATGCTCGACGAGCACTACGAATCCGACCGCGCAGAAGAGGCGCGCGGGGAGCCGGTCGCCTCGGTGCACTGACCCTGCTCCGCGATGATCTCGGGGATCTGCCGGTCCTGACCGGCAGATCCCCGAGATCATCCGCATTAGCCGATCCGGTCCTCGGGGGTGGACCCGGTCAGCCGGTAGTAGAGGTACGCCGCCGTCTCCCGGAAGATGGCCCGGGCCTGCGTCTCCCGGGTGAAGACCGCCGGACCCTGCCGCGTCGGCGAGGACAGCGTGCTCATGCCGAGGTCGGCGGCGATCCGGTTCGCGCGCAGTTCGTGCCAGGGATCGGTGACGACGATGAGGCTGCCCCAACCGCGGTCGGCGTAGACCTCGGCGACGGCCTGCATGCTGTCCAGAGTGTTCGACCCGGTGCCGACCGGCACGATCGCCTCGGCCGGGACGCCCTCGTCCTGCAGCCACTGGGCGCCGGCCTCGGCCTCGGTGAAGCGGTCGCCGTCCTGCTTGCCACCGACCGTGACCACGGTCGGCGCGAGGCCTTCGTTGTAGAGCGCCAGCGCGTGGTCCAGCCGCGCCTCGAAGACGGGCGACGGTACGCCGTCGTACTGCGCCGACCCCAGGACGAGGATCGCGTCGCCCGGCGCCCGCTCGTCGGCGCGGGCCTGCTTCCAGACGGCGTACGCCGTACCGCCGACGACGAGAACCGCCGCCACGACGACGGCCGAGACTCCCCTGATCAACCAGCGAATCAACGGGAGTCGCTACCCCCACTGGCCAGCGCGGCGCGGCCGGCCTCCAGGCGGGCCACCGGCACCCGGAACGGCGAGCAGGACACGTAGTCCAGGCCCGCCTCGTGGAAGAAGTGCACCGACTCCGGGTCACCGCCGTGCTCCCCGCAGACGCCGATCTTCAGGTCCGGGCGCGCGGCCCGGCCGCGCTCGACGCCGACCCGGACCAGCTCCCCCACGCCGTCGACGTCCAGGGTCTCGAACGGGCTCACCCCGAAGATCCCGAGTTCCAGGTACTGCGAGAAGAACGACGCCTCGACGTCGTCTCGGGAAAAGCCCCAGACCGTCTGGGTCAGGTCGTTCGTGCCGAAGGAGAAGAAGTCCGCGGACTCCGCGATCTGGCCGGCGGTCAGCGCGGCTCGGGGCAGCTCGATCATCGTCCCGATCAACGCCGACAGCTCCACGTCGCGTTCCCGGCCGACCTCGGCGAGCACGTGCTCGGTCTGCTCGCGGACGATCTCCAGCTCCTGCACGGCGCCCACGAGCGGGATCATGATCTCCGGGATCGGGTGCTTCCCGTCGGCCAGCAACTGCGCGGTGGCCTCGGCGATCGCCCTGGTCTGCAGGCGGAACAGCCCGGGTACGACCAGGCCCAGCCGGACGCCGCGCAGGCCGAGCATCGGGTTCTGCTCGTGCAGCCGGCGGACGGCGCCGAGCAGTTCGAGGTCCTCGTCGTGCGGCTCGTCCTTCTCCTCGGCCACCGCCACCCGGATCGACAGGTCGGTGAGGTCGGGCAGGAACTCGTGCAGCGGCGGGTCGAGGAGCCGGATGGTCACCGGCAGGCCGTCCATCGCGGACAGGATCCGCACGAAGTCATCGCGCTGGAACGGCAGCAGCGCCTGCAGGGCGGCGTCGGTCTCGGCGTCGTCGTCGGCCAGGATCAGCCGCTGCACGTGCCGGCGCCGCTCGCCCAGGAACATGTGCTCGGTCCGGCACAGGCCGATCCCCTCCGCGCCGAAACGCCGGGCGCGCTGCGAGTCCTCGCCGGTGTCGGAGTTGGCCCGCACCCGCAAGCGGCGGATCTCGTCGGCGTGCGCCAGCAGCCGGTGGACGCCACGGACCACGTCGTCGGCGCGCTCCGAGTCCGGATCCAGCGAGCCCTCGAAGTACTCCACCACCGCCGACGGGACGACCGGGACCTCGCCGGCGTACACCGCTCCGGTGCTGCCGTCGATCGAGATGACGTCGCCCTCGGCGTACCGCGTCCCGTCCTTCGTCCGGAAGGTCTTGCGTTTCACGTCGACGTCCAGGGAGTCAGCGCCGCAGACGCAGGTCTTGCCCATGCCCCGAGCGACGACCGCCGCGTGTGAGGTCTTGCCGCCGCGGCTGGTCAGGATGCCGCGGGCGGCGATCATGCCGTCGAGGTCGTCGGGGTTGGTCTCCCGGCGGACCAGGATGACGTCCTCACCGGCGGCGGCCCACTCCACAGCGGTGGCCGAGTCGAAGACGGCCTTGCCGACCGCCGCACCGGGTGAGGCGGACATTCCCCGGCCAATCTGGTCTTTGCCTGCCTTGACGTCGAACTGCGGGAACATCAACTGCGCGAGCTGCGCGCCGGTGACCCGGTTCAGCGCCTCGTCCAGGTCGATCAGCCCCTCGTCGACCAGCTGCAGGGCGATCCGGAACGCCGCGGCCGGGGTCCGCTTGCCGACCCGCGTCTGCAGCATCCAGAGCTTGTTCTTCTCGACGGTGAACTCGATGTCGCACAGGTCCCGGTAATGCCGCTCCAGCTTCTCCATGATGCGGAGCAGTTCGGCGTACGCGTCGGGCTGACTGCCTTCCATCTCGGCCAGCGGCAGGGTGTTGCGGATGCCGGCGACGACGTCCTCGCCCTGCGCGTTCTGCAGGTAGTCGCCGTAGATGCCCTGCTCGCCGCTCGCCGGGTCGCGGGTGAAGGCCACGCCGGTGCCGCTGTCCCCGCCGAGGTTGCCGAAGACCATGGAGACCACGCTGACCGCGGTGCCGAGGTCACCGGGGATCCGCTCCTGGCGCCGGTAGAGGATCGCCCGGTCGGCGTTCCACGACGAGAAGACCGCGTTGACGGCCAAGTCCAGCTGCTCGCGTGGCTCGGTCGGGAAGTCGCGGCCGGCGTCGTCGGAGACGATCCGCTTGTACGCCGCCACCAACTCGCGCAGGTCCGCCGCGTCGAGGTCCAGGTCGTCCTCGCTCCCCTTCTCCTTCTTGGCCCGGTCCAGCGCCTCGTCGAAGCGGGTGCCGTCGATGCCGAGGACCGTCTTGCCGAACATCTGGATCAGCCGGCGGTAGGAGTCCCAAGCGAAGCGCTCGCTGCCGGAGATCGTGGTCAGGCCCTGAACCGATTCGTCGTTCAGCCCGACGTTGAGGACGGTCTCCATCATCCCGGGCATCGAGAACTTGGCGCCGCTGCGCACCGAGACCAGCAGCGGGTCCTCGGGGTCACCGAGCCGCTTGCCCATGGCCTGCTCCATCGCGGCCAGGTGCTCGCTGACCTCGTCGTGCAGCTCGTTCGGCACCTCGCCGGTGTCCAGGTACACGGTGCACGCCTCGGTGGTGATGGTGAACCCGGCCGGCACCGGCAGGCCGAGGTTCGTCATCTCGGCCAGGTTCGCGCCCTTGCCGCCGAGGAGGTCCTTCATGTCTCGGTTGCCCTCGGCGAAGTCGTACACGTACTTCGGCACGCGCTCTCCCAAGAACGAGGCTGCTGGGTGGCCGCACCCTACCCAGCCGCGGGAGCGTGGACGGCTCATCTTGCGAGTGTTCCGGTCAGCTGGACTGCACCAGCCCGAAAACCGCTGGGGAGGAGCGGCCCCCCGCCGACTACCGTGCAGCCACGTGGGTCGTGTCGTGGAAGCCGTCGTGCCGGCCCGCCTCGGCGTCGGGTTCCGGTGGCTGCTCGCGTCGTCGTGGACGTCCAACCTCGGCGATGGCATCGCCATCGCGGCCGGGCCGCTGCTCGTGGCCTCCCAGACCGGCGACCCGCTCCTCGTGGCGATGGCGGCGTTGCTGCAGTGGCTGCCGCCGCTGCTGTTCGGCCTGTTCGCGGGCGCCCTTGCCGACCGGATGGACCGCCGGCTGATCGTGGTCACGGTGGACCTGATCCGAACGGCAGTCGTGGTCGCGCTCTGCCTGACGATCGTCACTGACTCGATCTCGATCGCCGTCGTGCTGGGGTGCCTGTTCCTGCTCGGTACGGCGGAGGTGTTCGCCGACAACAGCTCGGCCACGCTCCTGCCCATGCTCGTCCACCGCGACGACCTGGCGATCGGGAACGCCCGGATGACCATGGGGCTCGTCACGATCAACCAGCTCGCCGGTCCACCGCTGGGTGCCGCGATGTTCGCCGCCGGCATGGTGTGGCCGTTCGTCGGCCAGGCCGTCTGTGTGCTGCTCGGAGCGATCCTGGTGTCCCGCGTCGTGCTCCCGCCGCACGGTCGCGCGAGGGACGAGCGGGGACGGATGCGACACGACATCGCGGAGGGGGTGCGCTGGGCCTGGCGGCACCCGGCCGTGCGCACCCTGCTGCTGACCATCGCCACCTTCAACATCACCTTCGGCGCGGCCTGGTCCGTGCTCGTGCTCTACGCCACCCAGAGGCTCGGCCTGGGTGCGATCGGCTTCGGGCTGCTGACCACCGTCTCGGCCGTCGGGGGGT
Source organism: Geodermatophilaceae bacterium (assembly GCA_013813215.1). Classification (GTDB taxonomy): domain Bacteria; phylum Actinomycetota; class Actinomycetes; order Mycobacteriales; family Geodermatophilaceae; genus JACCSC01. The sequence continues at coordinate 8,026 of JACCSC010000083.1, forward strand.
TGCTCGGTACGGCGGCGTACGGCTGGATCACGCGGCGGGTCAGCCTCGGCAACATCATGCGGATCGGCCTGATCATCGAGACCCTGACCCACCTGGCCCTCGCGCTGACGACGTCGGCCTATGTCGCCATGGCGATCTTCTTCGTCTTCGGCGCGCACGCCTTCATCTGGGGCACCACATCGATCACCGTCCGCCAGCGCGCGGTTCCGTCCTCCCTGCAGGGCCGGGTGGGCAGTGTCAACCAGGTCGCGGTGTACAGCGGGCTCGTCGTCGGTTCCGGAGTCGGCGGGCTGATCGCCCGCGAGTGGGGGGTGACCGCGCCATTCTGGTTCGCCTTTGTCGGCTCGGCGGTGTTCGTCGTCCTGATCTGGCGCCAGCTGCGCCACATCGCCCACGCGGACGCCGCGGCCGCCCCGGCCGACGCGTGAGTCCCGGTCGGGTCGTCGTGCTCAACGGCGCTCCCCGTTCCGGGAAGTCGAGCATCGCCGCTGCGCTCCAGCACCGATGGGATCGGCCCCTGATCGCCCTCGGCGTCGATGCTTACGCCGCCATGACGCCGGAGCGGTACCGGCCCGGCCTCGGCCTGCGGCCGGGCGGTGAGCGTCCCGACCTCGAACCGCTCGTGGCCACGCTGTACGCGGCGCTGTACGAGTCGGTGGTCGCGCACAGCCGCCTCAGGCTCGACGTGGTTGTCGATGTCGCGCACCACGACGACTACTCCCGGCCGCTGGACACCCTCGGCATCGCGGCAACTGCGTTGCGCGAGCTCCCGGCGTACCTGATCGGCGTCCGCTGCCCGCTCGACGTGGTCATGCGGCGGCGGGACGCCGACCGCACCGGGGTCTACGCGCAGACGCCGCCGGGCGGA
>JACCSC010000090.1 GCA_013813215.1 Geodermatophilaceae bacterium
CCAGCCGCGACGTCGTCGACGCCATCGGCGCGGTCCGCACGGGGGCCGGTGACCGTCCGGTGCAGGACGTCGTCCTGGAGTCGGTCACCATCGACCGGGGGTGAGGTAGATCGAGCCGCACCCGCCCCAGCTGGTGTGTTACCGGCACCACGACCGGGTGACCGGGGTGGCCTGCACGCGGTGTGGCCGGCCGATCTGTCCCGACTGCATGAGCGCGGCCTCGGTCGGATTCCACTGCCCGGAGTGCGTGCGGGAGGGCCGGGCCTCGGTCCGCCGGCCGCGCTCGACGGGCGCGGTCCGACGGTTCGCCGGGCGGTGGGGACCGGCCACGACGACCCTGGTCGGTTTGAACGTCGCGGCGTACCTGGTCACCGCGCTGCTCGCGCTGCCCAACAACGGTGGACTGATCCAGAACAGTGCCTCGGCCCTGTTCCACGACCTGTCGCTGATCCCGGTCTGCGCGACGGGTGAGCTGCCGCTGGTGGTGTGTCCGACGGGTGGCGCCGAGCCGTGGCGGCTCCTGACCTCGGCCTTCCTGCACTACGGGCTGTTCCACCTGATCATGAACATGCTCGCTCTGCTCGTGCTCGGAGTCGACCTCGAGCGCTACCTCGGCTGGGCCAAGTTCGTCGCGCTGTACCTCGTGTCGGCGCTGTTCGGTGGGGCCGCGGTCACGCTGTTCGCCGAGCCGATCTCGGAGACGGTGGGCGCCTCCGGTGGTGTGTTCGGCCTGCTCGGCGCGGCCGTCGTGGTCATCCGGTTCAACCGGGGGGACCTGCGCCCGCTGATCTCCGTACTGGTGCTCAACCTGGTGATCAGCCTGCTACCCGGAATCTCCCTGCTCGGGCACCTCGGCGGACTCGTCGGCGGCGGCCTCGCCGCGGCGCTGCTGATCCTCGCCCGCCGCCAACCCACGCTGCAGTGGGTGGGCATCGGCGCGTTGATGGTCCTGCCTTTCGCCGCCGTTCTCGCCTGAGTCTGGTGGTCCCTTCCGCCGGAACGCCGCAGCGCCTCGAGTTCGCCCCGCGCCGGACCGAGAGTGCGGTGGCGGCGGCCGTGGGCCTGTCCCTGCTGGGCATCGCGCTGGGACTCGACCTGGCCGGGCTGCTGCTCGTGGGGCTGGCCGGGCTGTTCCTCGTCGGGCTCGCGGTCGCCGACACCGCCGTCCGGCCGCGGTTGGCCGCCGACCCTGACGGGCTGACCGTGCGCACTCTCGGGCGGCGGCTGGCCGCGCCCTGGGCCGGGGTGTCGGTACGGCTCCGCCCGGGGCGACGGCTCGGCGCCGCCGTCAACACCTTGGAGATCGATGTCGGAGACGAGCTCGTCGTCCTCGGCCGCCGTGAGCTGGGCGCCGACCCGGCCGACGTCGCCCAGGAGCTGGCCCGGCTGCGCGCCACGCCGCCCACCGGGTCCGCCGGGGGGCCATGGTGCTGACCGACCTGCTCCCCCCGGAGCCCGACCCGGATGTGCTGTTCGACGCCTTTTCCGGCTGGACCGCTGAGCAGGGCCTGGATCTGTATCCGGCGCAGACCGAGGCGCTGATCGAACTCGTCTCCGGCTCGCACGTCATCCTCAGCACGCCGACCGGCTCCGGGAAGAGCCTGGTCGCCACCGGCGCTCACTTCGCCGCCCTCGCGGCGCGGCAGCGGACGTACTACACCGCCCCCATCAAGGCGCTGGTGTCGGAGAAGTTCTTCGCCCTGGCCAACGTCTTCGGGGCCGACCACGTCGGCATGGTCACGGGCGACGCGGCGGTGAACGCCGACGCCCCGATCGTCTGCGCCACCGCCGAGATCCTGGCCAACATCGCCCTGCGCGAGGGGCCCGCGGCCGACATCGGCCAGGTCGTCATGGACGAGTTCCACTTCTACGCCGACCCGCAGCGCGGCTGGGCCTGGCAGGTACCGCTGCTCGAACTACCGCGCACGCAGTTCCTGCTGATGTCCGCGACGCTCGGCGACGTCTCGTTCTTCGAACAGGACCTGGCCCAACGGACCGGCCGCTCCGTAGCGGTGGTCAGCTCGGTCGAACGGCCGGTCCCGCTGCACTACGAGTACGCCGAGACACCGCTCACCGAGACCCTGGGCGACCTGCTGCAGACCGGCCAGTCACCGATCTACCTCGTGCACTTCACCCAGGCCGCGGCGATCGAGCAGGCGCAGGCCCTGATGAGCCTGGCGCCGCCGAGCCGGGACCAGAAGGACGCGATCGCCGACCTGTTGGGTGGGTTCCGGTTCAGCTCCGGCTTCGGTACGACGCTGTCCCGCCTGGTGCGCAACGGGATCGGCGTGCACCACGCGGGGATGCTGCCGAAGTACCGCCGCTTGGTGGAGCGGCTGGCCCAAGCCGGGCTGCTGCGGGTGGTCTGCGGGACGGACACCCTCGGGGTCGGCATCAACGTCCCGATCCGCACGGTGCTGTTCACCGGTCTGTCCAAATACGACGGTAGCCGGGTCCGGTTGCTCAAGGCCCGCGAGTTCCACCAGATCGCGGGTCGGGCCGGAAGGGCCGGCTACGACGACGTGGGCGCGGTCGTCGTACAGGCCCCCGA
>JACCSC010000232.1 GCA_013813215.1 Geodermatophilaceae bacterium
TCGCTCCCGTGATCGGTGAGTTCTACGAGGCGGACAAGTTTCCGTACGAGCTGGTCGCGCAGATGGGCAAGATGGGGCTGTTCGGGCTGCCGTTCCCCGAGGAGTACGGCGGGATGGGCGGGGACTATTTCGCGCTGTGCCTGGCCCTGGAGGAGATCGCCCGAGTCGACTCTTCGGTGGCGATCACGCTCGAAGCCGGGGTGTCGCTGGGCGCGATGCCGATCTTCCGGTTCGGGACGGAGGAGCAGAAGCGGGAGTGGCTGCCGCGACTGTGCACGGGCGAGATGCTCGGGGCCTTCGGGCTCACCGAGCCCGGCGGGGGCTCCGACGCGGGGGCGACGCGGACCACCGCACGGCTGGACGGCGACGAGTGGGTCATCAACGGCACCAAGGCTTTCATCACCAACAGCGGGACGGACATCACCGGCTTCGTCATCGTCACCGCGGTGACGGGGGAGCGGGCCGAGGGGCGCAAGGAAATCTCGGCCATCCTGGTGCCGTCCGGCACGCCGGGCTTCACCGTCGGCCAGCGGTACTCCAAGGTCGGCTGGAACGCCTCGGACACCCGTGAGCTGTCCTTCGACGACTGCCGGGTACCGGCGGCGAACCTGATCGGCGAGCAGGGCCGTGGGTACGCGCAGTTCCTGTCGATCCTGGACGAGGGGCGGATCGCGATCTCGGCGCTGTCGGTCGGGTTGGCGCAGGGCTGCGTGGACGAGAGCGTGAAGTACGCCGGCCAGCGCGAGGCCTTCGGCCGGCCGATCGGGCAGAACCAGGCCATCGCCTTCAAGATCGCCGACATGGAGGTCCGGGCCTCCACGGCACGGCTGGCCTACTACCGGGCGGCGGAAAAGATGCTGCGCGGCGAGCCGTTCAAGCGGGAGGCGGCGATCGCCAAGCTGTACTCCTCGGAGATCGCGGTGACCAACGCGCGCGAGGCGACCCAGGTGCACGGCGGGTACGGGTTCATGAACGAGTTCCCGGTGGCCCGGATGTGGCGGGACTCGAAGATCCTGGAGATCGGTGAGGGTACGTCGGAGGTGCAGCGCATGCTGATCGCCCGCGAGCTCGGCCTCTGAACCGCAGCTGGCGAATCGACCTGGAAGTTCTGTACTCCACCAGATCTGCGACCGCATCACCGCGTTCGTGAGCAGCGACGCGGCGATCTCGCCATTGCCGCCGGGAAGGTGTGCCGGTGCTCCGACGAGGCCCAAACCCTCGACTCGAGGTTGAGAGAGTTCCAGCTGAAGCGTTTTCGCGGCAGCGGGCGGTGCCACCCGGTTTGTCGACCTCCCCCCACATGCGTGATCGTGGGATCCACCGGCCAGGACCGGCAGCTGCGCGCGAATGTCCGGTGGCCACGACGCGAAAGATCTCTGCTCGAATGTCGGATCGGCGCGGTCCCGATCGTCGTCTATTCGTACCGTCCGACCCGAAGGAGATCTCATGAAATACCTAATGTTCGTGGCCACCGACCCCGAGCCCGACACCTCATCCGAGCCGCACACCGACGTCGAGGCATGGTTCGCCGACGTCGAAGGCCGTGGCAAGTGGGTGATCGGCGACCGGGTGCGGCCCGCCGAGGACGCCACGACGGTTCGCGTCCGCTCGGGCGAGCTGCTGGTCACCGACGGTCCCTACACCGAGTCCAAGGACTGGATCGTCGGCTTCGACGTCCTGGACTGCGAGGACCTCGACGAGGCGATCGAGATCGCGTCGAAGCACCCGATGGCCCGCGCCGGCCGCCTCGAGCTGCGCCCGTTCTGGCCGATCGACGAGGGCTGAGCGGTCGAACCCGCCGTAGCCCTCGTCACGGCGGCGGTCGCCGCGGCGGTGGCCGCCGCGGTCGGCGAGCAGCGGCTGCGGATCGTGGCGGGCCTGATCCGGGTTACCGGTGACTGGGAACTCGCCGAGGACTGTGTGCAGGACGCCGTGGAGCGGGCGCTGGCTCGCTGGCCGCGCGACGGCGTACCGGTCAACCCGGCCGCCTGGCTGACCACGACCGCGCACCGGCGGGCCCTGGACCTCCTGCGCCGCCGGCGGACCGAGGCCGACAAGCTGCGGGAGGTACAGGCGTTGACCGAAACGGAGGGATCGGCGGTTGACCCGTACGGCGGGGTGTACCGCGACGACCAGCTGCGGCTGCTGTTCACCTGCTGCCACCCGGCCCTGCCGCCGGCCGGGCGGGTGGCGCTCACCCTGAAGACGGTGGCCGGGCTGTCCACGCGGGAGATCGCGGCGGCGTTCCTGGTCACCGAGTCGACCATGGGCCAGCGGTTGCTGCGCACTCACACCAAGATCGCCCACGCCGGCATCTCGTTCCGGGTGCCCGAGCCGCACCGGATCGCCGAGCGGACCGCCGGCGTGCTCGCCGTCGTCTACCTGATCTTCAACGAGGGCTACTCGAACGCCGACGGCGGGGCCGGCGACCTCGCGGCCGAGGGAGTCCGGCTCGCTGGGCTGCTGGCCGCGTTGCTGCCCACGGACGACGAGGTGCAGGGGCTGCGGGCGCTCCTGCTGCTTCAGCACGCCCGTCGCGCGTCGCGGACGGGCGTGAACGGCGAGCTGATACCGATGGAGGAGCAGGACCGGCGCGGCTGGGACCGCGCGATGATCGTCGACGGCATGGCCGCGCTGGACCGGGCTCGGGTGGCGGGGCGGGTGCCGGGCTCCTACCGGCTGCAGGCCGAGATCGCCGCGGAGCACGCCCTGGCCCCGGACGCCGCGGCCACCGACTGGGCTCGCATCGTCGTGCTCTACGACGTGCTGTTCGACCAGCAGCCGTCGCCGGTGGTGGCGCTGAACCGCGCCGCGGCCGTCGGGTTCCGCGACGGTCCGCAGGCGGGACTGGCGGCGCTGGCTGAGGTGGAGCGTGACGAGCGGCTCGCCGGGTACCACCTGCTGCCCGCCGTACGCGCGGACCTGTTGCGCCGCCTCGGGTGCGCCGCCGAGGCCGCCGCCGCCTACCGCGACGCGCTGACCCTAGTGCGGACGGCCGCCGAGCGGCGCTTCCTGGAGCGCCGGCTGCGGGAAGTCGCCGCGTCAGGAACCACCCCCGGCGACCGCTGATCAGCCGGACGTCATGGCCAGCAGCCCGCCCGGGGACGCCTGGGTCCCAGCTGGCGAAAGTGGTCAGTTGCGACAGGTCGCCGGGCCAAAGTGGTCAGTTGCGACACCCATTTGTCCGGATTCCTGTCGTCAGTGACCACCTGGTCGGGAAGTCATGTCGCAAGTGACCACTTTCACGGCCAGCGTCCTAGACGTCGCCGATGGTCGCGACGTGGCTGCGGGGCCAGGCATCCGTAGCTTCGTCCACGACAGCGGTCACGGTGGCCGAGAATCCTCTACGGCGTCGACCGGCTGCCGGTGGCCGCCGCAAGGAACGGTCTGAACGCCTGCGCCGCGGAAGTGTTCGCCGCGTTCGCGGACCACGTCCTGCCGTTCGACGCAGCCGCCGCGGTGGCGTACGTCGGCATAGCCAGCGACCGCGAGCGTGCCACGGCGCCGGTGGACGGCTCCCTGCTCAGATCGCCTCGATCTGGCGTGCGAACGCCGCGTCCAGCGGCGTCGCTAGCCGGCCGAGCCCCAGTCGGGGCGGCTGTCCCACCGCGGGTCGCGGATCACCCGGCGTACGTCCTGCCCGTCCACGGTCATCGTGTAGATGTCCGGGTAACCGTCGGGCCCGGCACCGGGGCTCCTCGCGAACGTGATCTGCCGGCCGTCGGGGGAGTACGACGACGCGAAATGCTGCACCTTGCCGCCGCGGGCGAAGGTGAGCTGGCGCAGGTCGGTGCCGTCCATGGCGATGGTGTAGATGTTGGCTGACACGTTCTCGAAGCCGTTCTCGTTGGACTCGAACAGGATCCGCTGTCCGTCGGGCGACCAGTCCGTTGTGTCGCCGCCGAAGAGTCGGTACGGCGTAAGCCTCGTTTCGTTGCTGCCGTCAACGTCCACCGTCCAGATGGCCTGACCGCCGAGCGGCCTGGCACTACGGATGTTGCGCCGCTCGAATGCCAGCGTGCGACCGTCCGGTGAGAACTGAGGCGCCTCGTCCGCGCCAGTGGAGAGCAAGCCGCGCTGTGTCACCTGAGTCAGCCGCGTCCCGTCGGCATCGATGAGGTAGATCGCAGACCTGAACGGTTCGCCGCCGGGAAACGGCCCGAGCACCCGCGAGACGGCGAGGGTGTCACCGGCTGGCGACCAGGCTGGCTCGAATGTGCACCCGCCCCCGAACGCGCAGTCGACACCAGGACGCGAACTGAGCAGTCGGGTCAGGTTCGACCCGTCCGCGTCCACGACGTACAGGGCGGTCAGGACGCAGTCCTCGCCGCACGCGCTGTTGTCCCGGCGGATGAACGCGAGCCGCGCGCCGTCCGGCGACCAGTCGGGGTCGTCGTCGATGAACCCGGCAGGTGGAACGGTGATCTGTCGTTCGCCGCTGCCGTCAGGCTGCACGGCGAAGATCGCGCCGGTTGTCCGCTCCCGGTCGAGGTAGCGGCGGAACGCGATCTCACCGTTGTCGCCGGGGACGGTGGCCTGGGCCGGACCGGCCAGACCGGTTGCCAGAACAAGGGCCACCGCGAGTCCGGTGATCGGTGTGCGCCACGCTCGGTTCATGGCTTCCGCCTTCTTTCGGTAGTGCTGCGTCAGTTCTCGCAGTCGGACTCGGTGGGGGCGCAGTCGGTACGTTCGAACGGTGCGGACATCAGGTAGGCCACGAGGTAGACCTCGTTGGGGAGTCCTTTGAGTACCTCGTCGACGGTGTCGACGATCTCGAAGGTCAACTCGTCGCCGGTCACTGTCCACCGCAGTGTGTCCTCCCCGGTGGACAGCTCGTCCTTCAGAGTCACCACGTCGCCGATGATCTCCGCGGGTCCTCGCCAGCCCACATGCCACGGTTGGGCACCGGACTGGTAGGCGAAGGCGAACCGGTCAGCCTCGATGGTCAGGACCTGGGTAATGGCTCCCTCGATGTCCTCGGCCGCGAAGAACTCCTCGGCCACGCCTGCGTAGCCAGCGGCCGTCAGCGTCGTCGTCATCTCCGCCTCCGTGAGTTCGAGCCGCCACGATCCGT
>JACCSC010000133.1 GCA_013813215.1 Geodermatophilaceae bacterium
GCACCGGATCCGGCCGATGAGCGCAGGCGGGACCGGCGGCCGCCACGCAGCGGGGACACAGCGCCGGCCCGGGCGCGGCACAGCCGAGGCAGTCGCGGGGCAGCAGGAGATCGGCCGCGGCGGCGACCCAGGGGGCGAACACCCACCCAGCCTCACCGCACGACAGCGTCCGCAGCGGCCCGCGGCCCAAGCTGTGGACGGCGGCGTCAGCCTGGGTACGAGGGGGCCGTGCCGGTGAAGAACGGCAACCCGCGGACCAGCGTGGTCCAGGCCGTCCCGTCCAGCCGGTACATCGCGCCGTCCGAGGAGACAAGCGCCGGGCGCCCTGGCGCGGCCGCGATCGCGGTCGGTACACCGGACAGGTTGTTATCCGGCTGGCTGGCGAGCACGCCGCCGTCGATCGAGATGACCCAGGGCTTGGTGCGGCCGTCTGCCGGGTCCACGGCGAGGAACAGCAGCTGGGTGGCCGTCGCCCACGACACGTCGGAGACGTTGCCCAAGCCGGTGAACAGCGGCACGAAGCCGGCCACCGCGACCGTCGAGCCGCTGCGCGCGACGTGGCCGAGGTACAGCTCGCCGGCGCCGGGCTCGCCAGCGACGATCGCCACCCGGGTGCCGTCGCGGGCGACCCGCAGAGCCCGGATCGGCCCGAGCCCCAGCAGGTCGGCCGTGTCCACCGTCTGCGGGGCGGCACCGACGGGGACCCGGACCACTTCGGTGCCGTTGCGGACCGTCCAGACCTCCTGCTGGCGAGCCACCCAGACCGGGCTGCTGAACGATCTCCCGGCCAGCACCGGACCCAGCGCCCCGCCGTACTCACCGATGAGCAGGCTCGAGCCGCCGGGCGCGGGGGCCACGCCGGCGACGAAGTCCAGTCCCGACGAAACACCCACCGAGGTGAGGCCGTAGGCGCCCTCGCCGGCCGGACCCGGCACCGGCTGTCCCTCGACGGTCAGCAGCGCGCCCTGGCTGACGAAGTGCCCGATGTCGTCCACCGGTACGGCGTTGGGGTCATAGGACTGCCAGTCGCTGCCGGTCTGGGTCACACCGACGCCCGGGACGCTCAAGATCTGACCGTCGCTGCGCAGCGTCAACTCGGTGATCGAGACCTGCCGGAGCGTCCAGATCAACTGCGCGGACAACCCCTGGAGCGAGGCCGGGCTGCGTTCGCCCAGACCGGTCAGGTCGATGTCGATGTCGCGGACCTCCTGCACGTTGCTCACCAGAGCGACGTCCCCACTCAACTCGGTCCGCACCGCCGGGGCGAGGAACGGGGAAGGTCCCTCGATCAACTCCTCGACCAGGCTGTTGGCCCGGGCCGTCGATCCCGACAGGAAGTAGCGCGGATCCGGCACGACGGTGGTGCCGGTCGGGTCGAGGAAGTACAGGTTGTAGGACACGTAGGCGCGGCGGAAGTCGTCGACCCGGAGCAGCACGCCCGGCGGCGGATTGTCGATCCGCCACTCGCCGTCGACCTGGACCAGGCTGAGCACCTGCCGCAGGTCCTCGCGCACGGCGTTGTACACCCCGTCGCGATCCACCCGACCCAGGATCTGGCCGGTCAGGGTGACCTGCCCCGCGGCCGCGTCCGGACGGGTGGCGTCCTGCGCGATGACGGTCGCGCTGGCGTCATCCTCCCACGATCGGGCGGCGTCGGGCGTGAGGAACAGCCGCGCCGACGGTCGGGTCCGCACGTTGCTCGCCGAGGCGGCGAGGAAGCCGCGCACGATCTCGTCTGGTTGTTCGCCGCCCTTCGGCGCGAGCACCTCCACCGGCGGCCCGGGTCCGCCGGCCGCGGAAGTCATGCCCGAGACCGGCTGCGGCTCGCCATGGTCGGGGATGTCGACGCACCCGGTAAGCAGGAGCAGCGCTACGGCGTGGCCGGCCAGCATCCACCGGCGATCCCTCATCGGTGACCTCCAGCGGCAGCCCACCCGAACGCCGGCACGAGCGGGAGCGGCGAGTGGGTCAGCTCCTCCCCCGAGCGGACCGGGACGGTCAGCCGGAACTGCGCCCCCTGCCCGGGCTCGCCCCAGGCCTGCAGCCAGCCGCCGTGCAGGTGCGCGTCCTCCAGGCTGATCGACAACCCGAGCCCGGTCCCGCCCAGGCCGCGCCGCCGCGCCGGGTCCGCGCGCCAGAACCTGCTGAACACCTGGGTCGCCTCACCGGGTTGGAGCCCGATTCCGTGGTCGCGCACGGTGATGGCAGCGGCGTGTCCGTCGGCAGCCACGCTGACCTCGACCGGCAACCCCTCGCCGTGCTCGACTGCATTGACCACCAGGTTGCGCACGATCCGCTCGACCCGCCGGCTGTCCACCTCGGCCAGCACCGGCTGGTCGGTGGTGTGCACCACCAGGTCGGTGCCCTGCCGCGCGGCGACCGCGGCCGTCGCGGCGATCACCCGGTCGACCAGGACCCGCAGGTCGGCGCAGCTGGGGTCCAGGGCCGCGGCGCCGGCGTCGTACCGACTGATCTCCAGCAGGTCGGCCAGCAGCGACTCGAACCGGTTCACCTCGTCCTGCAACAACTCCGCGGCCCTGGCCACTGCGGCCGGAAAGTCCTCCCGGTAGCCGTAGAGCAGATCGGCGGCCATCCGCACCGTCGTCAGCGGCGTGCGCAACTCGTGCGAGACGTCGCTGGTGAAGCGCTGCTGCAACCGGGACAGTTGCTCCAGCTGCAGGATCTGGGACTGCAGGCTGGCCGCCATGTCGTTGAAGCTCGTGGCCAGGACGGCCATGTCGTCCTCGCCGCGAACGACCATCCGGTCCTCCAGCCGGCCTGCGGCGAAGCGCTTGGCCGTCCGCGCGGCATCGCGCACCGGTCGCACCACGATGCCGGCGACCGCACCACCGATGGCGCCGACGATGAGCACCAGCACCAGCCCGGCCGCGAACACCGTGCTCTGGATCCGGTCGAGGTTGGCCTGCTCCTGATCCAGCGGGAAGAGGTAGTACAGCTCGAAGGCGCCGATGTTGCTGACCAGCGGCAGTCCGACGAGCAGGGTGGTGGTGGGCTGTTCCCCGTCGATGGCCACGGTGGCCAGCTGGTAGCTCTGCTGGCCGGCGGCGATGTCGGCGCGCAGGTCGGAGGGAACCGCCAGACCCTGGGCCGTCAGCCGCGCGATCGGGGCGGTGGGATTGCTGGTGTCGAAGATGACCACCTCGAACTGGCCGGCCGGACCGCCGCGGTCGGCCAGCTGGAGGCGAGTCCGGTCCAGCGTGGTGCGGACGTCGTCGCCGTTGATCGGGTCCACTGCCGTCAGCTGCGACTCGGCGTACCGCAGGCCGTTGGTCGACTGCGCGACGGCCGCGCCGATCTTGCCCTCCAGCACGCGATCGCGGATCTGGCCGAGCAGCACCACGCCGACGATGACGACAACGACGCTGCACACGATGATGGTCGAGACGATCACCCGCAGTGCGAGTGACCGGCGCCAGCGCTGGCGCAGCAGCCGTGGTGCCGCAGCGGCAGCGGCCCATAACGCCGCCAGCCTCTCGCCCGGGGACGGCACCGCCTACCGCGTCCCCGCCCGGTAGCCCACGCCGCGTACGGTCAACACCACGGTGGGGTTCTCCGGGTCGCGCTCGATCTTGGAGCGCAGCCGCTGCACGTGCACGTTGACCAGCCGGGTGTCGGCGGCGTGCCGGTAGTCCCAGACCTGCTCCAGCAGCAGCTCCCGGCTGAAGACCTGCCGCGGCTTGCGGGCCAGGGCCACCAGCAAGTCGAACTCCAGCGGGGTCAGGGCGATCGCTTGCCCGTCGCGGATCACCGTATGGCCGGGTACGTCGATCTGCAGGTCACCGATCGACAGGCTCTCGGGCTGGTCGCTGTCGCCCCGACGCAGCTGGGCGCGGACCCGGGCCACGAGTTCCTTGGGCTTGAACGGCTTGACCACGTAGTCGTCGGCCCCGGACTCCAGGCCCAGGACGACATCGACGGTGTCCGATTTCGCGGTGAGCATGATGATGGGGACCACCGACTCCGAGCGGATCGCCCGGCAGACGTCGATGCCGCTGGCACCGGGGAGCATCAGGTCCAGCAGCACGAGGTCCGGCCGGACGTCGCGGAACACGCTCAGCGCCCGTACCCCGTCGGCGACGAACGACGGCTCGAAACCCTCGCTGCGCAGCACGATCCCCAGCATCTCGGCAAGGGCGGGGTCGTCGTCGACCACCAGCACGCGTCCTCTCATGCCCCCATGCTCCCACCTCTGGTTCCGGAGCCTCAGGTCCTGACCGGGGCGGCGTGGCAATCGTGGGCGGCAAGGATCTGCCGTCGGTTCGCGCTCGGCGGGGAGAACGCCAGCGCGGCGACGACGGTGGCGGCCGCTCCGATGAGCGTCGTCGCGAACCCGAGATAGGTGATGGCTACGCCGGCCACGCTGGGCCCGACGATCGTGCCGATCGTCAGAGCCGTGTTGACCGCGGCAAGCCCCGCGGCCGGGTGATCGGCGAAGACACGTGAACTCCAGATGCCCTGCGCCGCGATGACGGTGTTGTAGAACACGCCGAACAGGATCGCTGCGGACAGGGCTGTGACGAGATGGCTCGTCGCGAGGCCCAGCAGCGCAAGGGATCCGGCGAGGAGCGTGCAGGCCGCGAAGTAGCCGGCCCGCAGCCCGAAGCGGGCGAAGCCGGCGCCGCTGACGGAGGCGAGGATGCCTGCCGCCCCACACACGGCATAGACGATCCGGGCTGACGTTGCATCCAGGCCGGCCTCGCGGAGAGCGGCGACGCTGAAGGCCCACCACACCGCGCTACCCGTCCCGATCAGGACGGCAGAGACGAGCAGCGGGCGCGACTTCGGACAGAAGAACCAGGTCCAGCTCAGCTGCGGACGTCCTAGCCGCTCCCGGCCGCGGTGCGCCGGGGCGAGAAGGACCGCCACGATGCCCGTAACCACCGCGAGCCCGACGAAGACCATCCAGGCGACACGCCAACGATCACCGGCGACGATGGCGATGGGCCCGGCGATGGCCACTCCCCAGCCGGTGCCCGAGCTGATCGTCGACCAGGCGAGGTCACGCCGCCGTGGGTGGACGCATCGCGCGACGAGGTCTGCGTAGGGCGGGAAGGCCAGCCCCGCTGCCGCACCGGAGACCAGGACACCGGCGGCCAGCACGGGTGAGCTGCCGGCGCCCGCGATCACGGTCATCCCCGCCGCCGCCAGCGCTGCGGCGAGGCCGATGGCCGCTCGCGGGCCCAGCCGGCTCGACACCCAGACGACACCGGCATTGGCGACGAGGTACGACAGGTAGGTGCCCGACGAGATCAGCCCGGCCGCGCCGGGGCTGAGGGCGAAAGCGGACTGCATCTCCGGCAGCAGGAGTCCGTAGCCGTACCGCGCCAAGCCGAAGGTGACGGCGATCATGGCCGCGCCGGGCAGGACCGTACGGCTCGCGGGCCGCGTAGCGGACGGCAGCCGCACCGCCGCCTCAGCCATCGCTGTTCTCCGCCGTCACCGCATGCTCGAGCGGGCAATCGCGACCGTCAGATGTGCACGCGGACCGGTCGCACAGCCGGCACACCCGCAACGCGGGCAGCCGCCTCCCGGTCAGGTTCCCCACGACCAGTTCGAGCAGTCGCTCCAGTTCCCTTCGGTCGGTCTGGGACAAGGCGCCCAGCGCGTCCGCCATCGCGGCCCGGCGAGCTCGGAGCAGGGCTTGCGCGCGGTTGCGTCCCGGCCGGGTCAATCGAACCCGACGGCTCCGCGCGTCGATCCCGACGGTGCGCGTGACCCACCCGGCCGCGACCAGCCGGTCGACCAGCCGCGTGATCCCTGAACTGGTCAGGTCCAGCACACCGCCGAGCCAGGCCACCGTGTGATCGGGATGGGCGAGCAGCGTCACCAGGGCTGCTCGCTCCGACGCCGAGGTACCGGCCGTCGGGGCGAGTTCCGCGGCGAGCAGCCGATCGGTCAGGGCGAGAGCCTGGGCGCCTAGCAGATTCTCCAGCCGAGCCATCACCCGAGTCTGCAATACCTGACTGCGGCAGGCAACTAGATGACCAGGCGATCGATCACCCGCCCTGGGCCGTCAGCCCTGCCGCCACGAGGTCAGGTAGGTCTGCTGTTCGTGGTCGAGGCGGTCGATCCGGATCCCCATGGCGGCAAGCTGCAACTCAGCCAGCCCGCGGTCGATGGCCGGCGGTACGTCGTACACGCCTGGTTCGAGCGATCCGGCATGCTGCGCGAGCCACTCCACGCACAGCGCCTGCCCGGCGAAGCTGACGTCCATCACGGCCGGCGGGTGGCCCTCGGCGGCGGCCAGGTTGACCAGCCGGCCCTCGGCCAGGACGAGCAGCCGGCGTCCGTCGGCGAGCAGATACTCATCGACCTGGGGGCGGACGCCGGATCGGACGTCGACGCAGTGGGCACGCAGCCAGGCCAGGTCGATCTCTAGGTCGAAGTGCCCGCTGTTGGCCAGGATTGCGTGGTCCTTCATGACCGCGAAGTGCGCCTCGGTGAGCACGCCACGGTTGCCGGTCACCGTGACGAAGATGTCGCCCTCGGCCGCGGCCTGCGCCATCGGCAGCACCCGGAACCCGGACATCGCCGCCTCCAGGGCGCGGCTCGGGTCGACCTCGGTGACCACTACCGACGCTCCCAGCCCGCGGGCTCGGTCGGCGATCCCCTTGCCGCAGTTGCCGAAGCCCGCGACGACGACGGTGCGCCCGGCCAGCAGCACGTTGGTGGCGCGAACCAGGGCGTCGACGGTCGACTGCCCCGTCCCGTGCCGGTTGGCGAAGCTCTGCTGGATCGGGCTGTCGTTGACCGCCAGGACGGGAAAGCGCAGCGCCTGCTCGGCGGCCATCGCCCGCAGCCGCACCACGCCGGTCGAGGTCTGCTCGCAGCCGCCCTGGACGCCGGCCAGTCGCTGCGACGGGCCGGTATGCAGCCGGCTGACCAGGTCGCAGCCGTCGTCGAGCACGAGGTGTGGACCCGCGGCCAGGGCCGCGTCGAGATGCCCGTCGTAGGTCGCCCGGTCCGCACCGCGACGGGCGTGTACGGCGACGCCGTACCGCTCGAGAAGCGCAACAGCGATGTCGTCCTGAGTGGACAGCGGATTCGCCGCCGCCAGGTGCAGCTCAGCACCGCCGGCCTGCAGCACGATCATCAGGTTCGCCGTCTCCGGCGTGACGTGCAGCGCCGCGGCGATGCGCAGGCCGGCCAGCGGCTGCTCACGTTCGAAGCGCGCCCGGATGCTGGCCAGCGCAGGCATGGCCCGCTGCGCCCAGTCCAGGCGCAGCAGGCCCTGCTCGACCGTCAGCTCAGTACCGGTACTGGTCGGACTTGTACGGCCCGGCCACGTCCACGCCGATGTACGCGGCCTGCTCCTTGGTCAACGCGGTCAGCCGCACGCCGAGTGCATCCAGGTGCATCCTGGCGACCTTCTCGTCCAGGTGCTTGGGCAGCACGTAGACCTGCCGCTCGTACTCGTCGTTCTTGGTGAACAGCTCGATCTGGGCGATCGTCTGGTTGGAGAACGAGCTGCTCATCACGAAGCTCGGGTGCCCGGTGGCGTTGCCGAGGTTCAGCAGTCGGCCCTCGGACAGCACGATGATCGAGTGCCCGTCCGCGAAGCGCCACTCGTCCACCTGCGGCTTGATCTTGATCCGCGTGATGCCGTCCAGGCGGGCCAGGCCGGCCATGTCGATCTCGTTGTCGAAGTGGCCGATGTTGCCGACGATGGCGCCCTGCTTCATCCGGGCCATGTCCGCCGCGGTGATGATGTCCTTGTTGCCCGTAGCGGTGATGAAGATGTCGGCGGTCTCGACGACGTCCTCCAGGGTGGCGACCTGGTAGCCCTCCATGGCCGCCTGCAGCGCGCAGATCGGGTCGATCTCGGTGACGATGACCCGGGCCCCCTGGCCGCGCAACGACTCCGCACAACCCTTGCCGACGTCGCCGTACCCGAACACGACGGCGACCTTGCCGCCGATCATCACGTCGG
>JACCSC010000148.1 GCA_013813215.1 Geodermatophilaceae bacterium
ACGCGATCTGGACCGCGGGTGCGGTGACCGTGCCCATCTACGAGACCTCCAGCGCCGAGCAGGTCCAGTGGATCCTGTCCGACTCCGGGGCGATCGGCGCCGTGGTCGAGACCGACGCCCACGCCGACCTGGTCGAGGGCGCCCGCCCGGACAGTCCCGACCTGCGCGAGGTCTGGGCGATCGACGGCGACGGCCTGGACCGGCTGCGCCGCGGCGGCAGTGAGGTCGGCGACGACGTGATCGCCGAACGCCGTCGCGGGACCACCAGCGACAGCCTGTGCAGCATCATCTACACCAGCGGAACCACAGGCCGGCCCAAGGGCTGCGAGCTGACCCACGGCAACCTGCTCTTCGACATCGGCAACGCCATCCCCGGGCTCTCGGCGTTATTCAACAAGGAGGGCTCCACACTGCTCTTCCTGCCCCTGGCACACGTCTTCGCCCGGTTGATCCAAGCCGGCGCCGTCCAGACCGGCGCAAAGCTGGGCCACACCGCCGATGTGAAGAACCTGCTGGCCGACCTGGGTGGCTTCCAGCCCACGTTCCTGCTGTCCGTCCCGCGGGTGTTCGAGAAGGTATACAACGCCTCCAAGCAGAAGGCCCACGCCGACGGCAAGGGCAAGATCTTCGACGCCGCGGCCGACACCGCGATCGCTTACTCCGAGGCGCTGGACAACGGCGGGGCCGGGATCCTGCTCAAGGTCAGGCACGGCATCTTCGACAAGCTGGTCTACGGCAAGCTGCGCGCCGCGCTCGGCGGGCGGTGTCATTCCGCGGTCTCCGGCGGCGCCCCGCTCGGGGCCCGGCTCGGCCATTTCTTCCGCGGGATCGGGCTGACCGTCTACGAGGGGTACGGCCTGACCGAGACCTCGGCCGCCTCGACGGTCAACCTGCGGACGGCGCTGAAGATCGGCACCGTCGGCAAGCCGCTGCCCGGGGTCGCGCTCCGGATCGCCGACGACGGCGAGATCCTGATCAAGGGCCCACACGTCATGCGCGGCTACTGGCAGAACGCCGACGCGACCCGCGAGGTCCTCAGCGAGGACGGCTGGTTCCACTCCGGCGACCTCGGCGAGCTGGACTCCGACGGCTTCTTGCGGATCACCGGCCGCAAGAAGGAGATCATCGTAACCGCGGGCGGCAAGAACGTCGCCCCGTCGGTGCTCGAGGACCGCCTGCGCGCCCACCCGCTGGTCAGCCAGTGCATGGTCGTCGGGGACCAGCAGCCGTTCATCGCCTGCCTGGTCACGATCGATCCCGACGCGTTCCCGACCTGGAAGTCCGGCCACGGCAAACCCGCGGACGCCACGGTGGCCGACCTGCGTGAGGACCCCGATCTGCGGGCGGAGATCCAGACCGCGGTCGACGAGGCCAACAAGGCGGTCTCCGGCGCCGAGGCGATCAAGAAGTTCCGCATCCTGCCGGTGGACTTCACCGTCGAGGGCGGCGAGCTGACCCCGAAGTTGTCGGTCAAGCGCAACGTCGTCGTCAAAGAGTACGCCGACGAGATCGCCGCGCTCTATACCCGCTGAGGCTGCTCAGCCCGTCGGCGGCGGGGTGAACCGGGAAAATATCAGGAACACACTGTCACCCGTAGGCGAAACCGGACAGCCCGGAACCCCCTCGTTAGCCTCGAAGCCGCCACCGACGTCGACGAACTCACCAAGTTCGGCCCAGGGCTCGCCGTCCTTTTCCACATGCGATGGCTCGGTCGTCCAGTCCACCTCGAAGTCACCCACCAACAGCACTTGCTCGCGCCCGCCGCCGGATCCCTCCAGCCACAAGCATCCGCTGTCGGGGTCGCCACCAAGGACGCCGGCGTTGGCCGCGTCGTAGCCGATGTCACGATCAGGTAGCACGGCTGCCATCGACGGTCCCTTGACGCTGGTGGCACCGCAACCGGAGAGAGCGACCATCAGTACGAAAGGCGCTACGGCCGTCAGTCGCGAACGGAGCGCAATCACCTACTGATGCCGGTTCATTCCGTCGGCGGCGGCGTGAACCGTGCGAAGGCATGCCAGAGCTTTCCGCTGCCTGATGGAGCCACGGGACAGTCTGGCACACCGTCGCCCACCTCGTTGCCGCCGGCGAAGTGGAGGAATTCACCAAGTTCGACGAGAGGCATGTCGTCCTGCAGGACGCGCGGAGGATCGGTCGTCCAGTCCACCTCGAAGCCGCCGACCAGGAGTATCTGCTCGCGATCTCCGCTTGGCCCCTCCAGCCACAGGCAACCGCTGTCCGGGTCACCGCCCAAGACCCCCGAAGTCAGCGCCTCGGGACCGCCGTCACGTTTGGGAAGGACAGCCGCTGTGGCCGGTCCTTCACCCCTGGTGGCGCCGCAGCCAGAGAGCGCAAGGGCCACCGCTAGCAGGCTGGCTATGCCCAACGTGCGGCCGGCGCGGCGGCTAGCACAACTCACGGCCGAATCTCGATGCGAATCGTGGGGAAGACGATGTTCATGTCGGGTACCGTGGTGAAGATCGAATATCCGAACAGCGCGTGGCAGGTATCGTTCGTTCCACCTTGATGGACTCCGTAGGCCCACAATGACGACCCACCGGGTGGGCGATACGTCCACGCGCCGCCGCTATCGCCCGGGCAGGCGTCGAAGTCGACGGAGGGCATGTTCCTAGGCCCGTACGCTGACGTGATGACTCCGCAACTATAGGAGGGCGTGCTGTACCGCGCGTTCAGGCACACCATCTCGTCTACCTCGATCGTGGCCCGGTTGGTGATGGACAAGGTTATGCGCAATGGTGCGTTCGGGTTGGCGTAGTTGTACAGGTAACCGCCACCGGCTTGCCGCCAATACCCGTTGTCGATCCGGATACGCGCCACATCTATCTCAGCATCGTTGAGCGTCTGCCGCACCGGTCCGATAACCTGTTCGCCGTGGCGCCAGAGATAGTTTAGCTGCTCGTCGCAATGGCCCGCAGTAATCGCCCACCGGCTGCCGTCAGTCGCAGATGCGGTGTAACCCAGGGAGCATGAGGCAGTGTCAGAGACGCGGTTGATGACAACTCCTCCGCGCAGTGGCGCACCGCAGGCGTAGCGGCTGTTGCAGGGGTCGTCCTGGAGCACGATCGGCGTGCCGGGCACCAGCCTGATCGAGGGGTGGGACGCGGCGAAGACCGCGCCGCCCAGGGTTTCGGACACGACGGGGGTCACGGTGCCGAGCACAGCGTTCTGCTCGAAGTCGACCGAACTCTGATCTGCGCCTATGAGGCCGAGCACGGGATCGAGCCCGCTGATGGTGGCCGACACCATGCGGAGTTCTTCGGCCGGGAAGGTGACCAAATGCACCTGCGCATCGACCCCGAAGTCGGCGGCCAAGTCCTCGTAGGTCGCGAGCAGCGCCTCGTCGGTAGTGGCCAGATGCTCCATGCCGGTCAGAGCGTCGAACCAGGACCCACCGAAGCTCGCGTCACCTCGTTCGCCGAGAGCTTCCAGGAGTCGGATCCGATCCTCCTGGCCGTAGAGGTTGGACAGCGCCCGTTCCGTGCTCATGTCGGGGTACGTCCGGAGTAGGCGTCCACCATGCTCTGCACCTCAGGTTCGACCGGGGCCGGCTCGGATGCTGGTCCGGCGAGGGCCGGGCTGGGTAGCCCGGATGTCCCCAGCAAAGGCCAACGCCAGCACGACGAGCACACAGGCGGTGCGCCGGAGGAGCCCTCGGCCGGGTGGTCGCGACGAAGGATGAGCAATGACTGACATGGTTCCCCCCGAGACGGTGTCCGACTACTGACAGTGAGGTGACGGGAGACGATCCCGTGTACGGATCGGCGGGTGTAGGAAGAAGCTGGCATCGTGACGCATCCGTGTCCTCCGCTGTGAGATCGGTCGTCCACGCGGCAGCTCCACCGCGGCCTACCGCGCGGGGTCGAGGATCAGACGCAGCCGGGCGGCGAGCAGTTCCCAGCGCCACTCCGCCTCGACCCAGGCCCGGCCGGCCCGACCCATGGCGGCGGCCCGGTCGCGGTCCTCCAGCAGCGGGATCAGCCGGGCGGCGATGGCGTGCGGGGAGCGCGGGTCGTGCACGACGAAACCAGTCTCGCCCTCGCGTACCGCTTCGGGTGCGCCGCCGGAGTTCCCGGCCAGCACCGGTAGGGCGCACGCCGACGCCTCCAGGAACACCATGCCCAGGCCCTCGACGTCCAGGCCGGCTCGCCGGGTCCGGCACGGCATCGCGAACACGTCACCGGCCCGGTAGTAGGCCGGCAGCTCCCGCCACGGCACCTCGCCGGCGAAGACCACGGCATCCCCGACGCCCTCGGCGACGGCCAGCCGGGCCAACCGCGCCCGGTCCGGTCCCCCGCCCACCAGCAGCAGGACCGCCCCCGGAACGGCGCGGCGGACCAGTGGGAGGGCGCGCACCAGGACGTCCTGCCCCTTGCGCCGGACCAGTCGCGACACGCAGACCACGGTGGGCGCGTCGCCGAGCCCGAGGGCGGCCCGTACCGGTCGCCCGTCGACATCGGGGTGGAACAGCTCGGTGTCCACGCCCGGAGGTAGCTGCGCCAGCCGGACGTTCGGGTCCAGGGCACGCGCCATCCCGCGCCGGGTGAACTCCGTGATGTAGGTCAGCACGTCGACCTGCTCGCTGATCCGCCGCAGCAGCTGGCGCGAGCCCAGCAATGCCGCCCAGCCCGTCTCGTGTCCGTGCGTGGAGGCGACGACGTGCTGGATGCCGGCGGCCCGCAGCCGAGGGGTCAGCAGGGCCAGCGGAGCGGCGGCGCCGTACCAGACCGTCCGGCAGCC
>JACCSC010000152.1 GCA_013813215.1 Geodermatophilaceae bacterium
AGCGGCGTGCAGCTGCACGAGATCAGCGAGGCCGGTCACCGGATCCTCGACCCGTACACCGACGACAAGCTGATGCTGCTCGGCCGGGTGGCGCACGTGGGGAGCGGGACCCGCATCCTCGACCTGGCCAGCGGCAAGGGCGAGCTGCTCTGCCGCTGGGCGGAGGAGTTCGGGACCACGGGGCACGGGGTCGACATCAGCGAGGTGTTCCTCGCCGCCGCTCGGGCGCGAGCGGAGGAGCTGGGCGTCGGCGATCGGGTCTCCTTCGAGCTCGGTGATGCCGGCGAGTACGTCGCCGAGCCGGCGTCGTACGACGTCGTTTCCTGCCTGGGCGCGACCTGGATCGGCGGCGGTCTGGCCGGGACGGTGGCCCTGATGCTCCCGGCGGTCCGACCCGGCGGGCTGCTGCTCGTCGGCGAGCCGTACTGGAGCGATCCGCCACCGGAGGCGGCGTACGCGGCGATGGGCCTCGTAGCGGAGGACTTCGCGTCGCTGGGCGGCACGGCCGACCGGCTCGCCACCGCGGGCACCGAGGTGGTGGAGATGGTGCTGGCCGACGGCGACAGCTGGGACCGGTACGCCGCCGCCCAGTGGTGGGCGTTGTCGACGTGGCTTCGGGACAATCCCGACGATCCACGGCGCGCCGCCGTACAGGAGTTCCTCGAGGAGGGACGGCGCACCCACCTGGAGTACCAGCGGCGCTACTTCGGCTGGGGTGTCTTCGTCCTGCGACCCTCGCGGTAGACCCCTAACCTGGCGCGGTGGCCGTCACCAAGATCCTCGTCCTCATCCTGGCCGGCGGCGCGGGCAGCCGGCTGGAGTCGCTGACCGAAGATCGGGCCAAGCCGGCGGTGCCGTACGGCGGGATGTACCGGCTGATCGACTTCCCGCTGTCGAACTGCCTGCGGGCCGGCATCGCCGACGTCTGGGTCGTGCAGCAGCACAACCCTGGGGTCCTGTCCGACCACCTGGCCAACGGCCGGCCGTGGGATCTCGACCGGACCACCGGCGGCCTGCTCGTCCTGCACCCGCACCAGGGCGACGAGCGCGGCGGCTGGCACGAGGGGACCGCGGACGCGCTGTGGCGGCAGGCGCCGCTTATCCGCGAGTTCGGCCCGGAGGCGTTGGTAGTGGTCAGCGCGGACGCGGTCTACAAGCTGGACTACCGCGAGGTGGCCGAGCAGCACCTGGCCAGTGG
Organism: Geodermatophilaceae bacterium; assembly: GCA_013813215.1. Taxonomy (GTDB): domain Bacteria; phylum Actinomycetota; class Actinomycetes; order Mycobacteriales; family Geodermatophilaceae; genus JACCSC01. Next base: position 1,199 of record JACCSC010000152.1, read on the forward strand.
CGCAGCGGTGACGATGGTGACCGTGCGGGTCTCGAAGGAGGATGCCGGACGGTACGGCGTCGTCCAGGTCTCCTCGGACGGGGCGGTCACCGACTACGCGTACAAGCCGGACGAGCCCGCCAGTGACCTGGTGACCAGCGAAGTGTTCGTCTTCACCCCCGATCGGGCGCTGGACCTGCTCGACGAACTGGCCGAGGAGGTCGGTGACGACGGCCTGGAGGATCTCGGCAGCCACCTGCTGCCGCGCCTGGTCGAGGCCGGCGAAGCGCGCGAGCACCGCTTCGAGGACTACTGGCGCGACGTCGGCACGGTGGCGGCGTACTGGGAGTCGCACATGGACCTGCTCGCCGACGATCCCCCGATCAACCTCGACCAGCGCGACTGGCCGATCCAGACCCAGGGTGGCAAGTACGCCGCCGCCTGGGTGTCGCCGGGCGCCGCCGTGGACAACGTCCTGCTGTCGTCGGGTTCTGTGGTGACCGGTTCGGTGTCCAACTCGGTGCTGTCGCCGGACGTTCGCATCGAAGACGGGGCGACCGTGCGGGACTCGGTGCTGTTGCACGGTGTCGTGGTGTGCTCCGGCGCCATCGTCGAGCGGTGCGTGGTGGACACGGCCGCGAAGATCGGGCCGGACTCGCGCATCGGCGGCGACGGCGACATCACCCTCGTCGGCAAGTCGTGCGAGGTGGCCGCCGGTACGACGATCCCCGCTGGCGGTCGCTACCCGGAGTCGGGGTAGTAGATCACGTCGGGACCGCCAAGGCTCCGACCGAGACCACCAGGCCGGTCCGGGCACCGCCTCGGAGCAGGCGTTCGTCGGTGGTCACCGTCTGGCAGCCGCGCAGTCTGGCCAACGCCAGGAACTCAGCGTCGTACGTCTTTGCCCAGCCGAGTTCCCGGGCGATAGTCCACGCGGCCTTGTAGAGCCCGGCCGGGCGAAGCCGGGAAATCTGCATCCCGTCGAAGACCCGTAACAGACCGTCTGCGGCGTCCCGCGTCAGCTGCTTGCGCCAGACCGCTTCGCTCATCGCCGAGGTGACCTCAGACCACAGCAACGGAGGAGCTATCAGGCGGTACGGCGTCAACGCCGCGCGGGCAACGCTCGACCCGGTGGCGCGGATGGCGACCGTCGAGTCGATGACGAGTTCAGTGGCCACGCCGCTGATCCCGGACGATCGACTCCCAGTCCGGCTGCGCGCTGCCGTCGTCGAAGGTTGCCCAGGACCTGGGCAGCGGCGAGCGGTCCGAACCGACCAGGTCGTCCAACAGCTTCTCGTCGATCAGGTGCTGAGTGCCCGCGCGCTGCGCGGGGAGTCGGCCGGTTCGGATCCACCGCCGTACCGTCTCCGCGTTTCGACCAACCTTCCTTGCCGCTTCCGGGACGGTCAACATAGTCGGATGCTACTACATTGCGAAATGATCTATCGGCCGGCCGTAGGTGATCGCGTCGACGACCCCGGCCGGCACGAGCGTCCGGAACTGCGCGTCCGGCAACGCGCCGAGGGCGTCGTTCACCGTCGAGAAGGCGAGCCGCAGCGCGACGAACACGGTGATCGCGAAGATCTGCTCGTCACCGAAGCCGGCGTCCCGAAGCGCCTGTACGTCGGCCGCCGTGGTGGCGTTGGGGTCAAGGGCGACTGCGCGCGCCCAGGCGGCCATCGCGCGCTCGCGGTCGCTGAGACCGGCGTCGGTGCCCCGCAGTACGCCGGAAGCGGTGGGCTCGTCGGCCGCCTCGGCCAGCTTCGCACCCCAGGCCAGCGCACAGTACGAGTCACCCAGGGTCGAGGCGCACGCGGCAATCACGATGCCGCGCTGCCTGACGTCGAGGTCGAGGACGCCGATCTGCGTCCGGATCAGGTCGAAGAGCCCGGCATTGGTGGCCGGCTGGTAGGCCCACAGCCGGGACACGTTCATGACGAACCCGACCTCGTCGAGGTCGTCGTCGAACAGCTGCTGCGCCTCGCTGGTGTGCTCGGGGACGTCGAGGAAACCGGGCGCGGTCATGTCGGCTCCGATCCGAGCAGCGGCGTGCGGGCAAGATAGCCCACCACGTTGATGGGCGCGCGTAGCGGCAGCCCGGCCCGAAGGCGATCCCGGGCCAGCGCTGTCGCCGCCGTCAGGAAGGCAACCTCACCGACGTTCTGGATCGCCTCGTACGCCGGCCCCGTCGAGGCCAGCGTGCGCGCGTACAACTCCGGATCGGCGAACTCCCAGACGAACGGCACCTCGATGCGCTGGACATCGACGAAGCCGTACGCCGCCAACAACTCCTCGCCCGCTCCGGGCCGTCCGAGCGACACCATGACCCCCTGGTTCGACACCTGAGCGGCCGCCGCCATCCGGAACGGCGCCAGTGCCCAGGCCCCAGCCGAGGCTTTGATGTGGCCCCAGACCGTCAGGCCGAGTCGGCCACCCGGCACCAGGACGCGTCGTACCTCGGCCAACGCAGCTGGCGTCGTACCCCAGATCCCGCGGAAGCTGGTCACCACGTCGAACGCGCCGTCCGCCCAGGGCAACGCGTGCATGTCGCCGACCCGGAGGTCCGCGTCCGGACAGCGGTCCCGCGCGACGGTGACCAGCCGCGGCGAGGCGTCGAGGCCTGCGCACGCCGCGCCACGCAGCTGCGCGAGCTCCACGGCCAGCCCGGAGCCGCAAGCCACGTCCAGCAACCGGTCGCCGGCGCCGACTCCGAGCCGGTGGTGCACGGCGACGTACTCCCGGCAGTTGCTCGGCTCGCTCAACGTCGCGAAGTCGACGGCCCGGCGGCCCCAACCTTCGTCGACAAGTCGCCAGTCCGACGTCACGCGCGCTGTCCGGCCGGTCGAACCCCGCCCAGCAGATCGCCCAGGGCCGGGTTGTCGACGTCGACGGCGAGCAGCCGGGCCGCCGCCAGCGCCGTCGAATCCCCGAGCCGGTGCCGGTGCAGGTGCGCGCGGACCACGAGTTCGCGCATCTGACCGCGGGCGGCAAGCGCGCCGAGGGTCGTGACGAGCGGCGCGGCCCGTACCTCGTCGTCGGCGTCGAGCGTGGTCGTGATCAGGGCGTCCAGCACGTACCCGTGCACCCATTGGTAGCGGTCCGGCACCCGGTTGCTGCGGGCCGCGGCCTCGGCCAGCCAGCTCGTGGCGGCCTCGTGATCTCCGCGGGCGACGTTGAGCAGACCGAGGCCCCGGGCGGTCATCCCCTCCCAGCAGGGGTCGTCGAGCTGACACGCCAGCGCCCACGCGCGCTCGAGCCGGTCCGAAGCGGTGTCGATGTCGCCGGCGAGGAGGTCGAGTTCGGCCCGCAACGCCTGCGGCCAGGGCAGGAACGCCAGCCAGCGCTGCCGCTCGATCAACTCCAGCGAGCCGGCTACGGCTGCAGCGGCCTGGCTGTACTCGGCGCGCAGCAAGTGCGCGCGGGCCAGGATCGACAGCGACCATGCGCGTTGCCGGTCATCGGCGCAGGATGCGGAACGCTCGATCGACTCCTCGAGGTACCCGATGGCCACGGCGTACCGACCCTCGTCCGAGGCGTTCATCCCCCGTACGCCGAGTACGGCGGCCACCTCGGCGTCCGTCTCGGCCAGCGCGTGCGCCTGGGACAGCCAGGACTCCGCCGTCGTCCGCCGGCCGGCCTGCACCTCGACGAAGCCCAGCTCACGTTGAGCCGTCACCACCGTCGAGCGATCGCCGGCGGCACGGGCAAGTTCGATCGCCTGGTGCAGGACGACGGCACCCTCTTCGTCCCGGCCGCGGGCGGCGTGGACCAGGGCGCCGCCGAGGGCGGCCAGCGCCCGAGCGCGCAGGGCGGTGTCCCGGCACCGGGTCGCCT
>JACCSC010000153.1 GCA_013813215.1 Geodermatophilaceae bacterium
GGTGTCATCTCCGCGATTGAACGGGAGCCGTTCTGGTCCGTAGCGCTCGTGCAGACCCGCGTCCTGCACTGGGTGGGCAACCTCGCGATCGGCATCGTCGGCGCCCTGCTCTGGGTGGCTGAGCCGCTAGCCGTGCCGTTGCTGGCGGTCCCGCTCGTGCTGACGTTCCTTGCCTACCGCGGGTGGCTGCGCAGCGTGGAGGAGCGCGACGCCATGCGGGAGCTGGCTGGTGAAGCGGAGCAGATCTCCAGCGGCGGCGGTACGAGCCGCCTGACCCTGCCGCCGGGCCAGGAGGACGCCCGGACGCTGGCGGTCTCCCTGAACGCGATGCTGGCCCGCCTGGAAGGCGCCTTCGACCGCGAGCGGCTGTTCATCCGGGAGACGTCGCACGAACTGCGTACGCCGATCACCATCTGTCGCGGCCACCTGGAGTTGCTCGACGCCGAGCCCGATCCCACCGATCTCGAGGAGACGGTGGACCTCGTCGTCGACGAGCTGGACCGGATGGCGCGCATAGTCGACGACATGAATACCGTGGCTCGGATGGAGGATCCGGCCTCACTGCGTCGGGTGGAGATCGGGGTGGATGCCCTCGTGGCCGACGTGGCAGCGAAGACCGCGCTGTTGACCGACGGCCGGCTCAGTGTCGACCGGGCGGCTCCGGACCTGCGGGTCACGGCCGATCCGCAGCGGCTGACCCAGGCCCTCATCAACCTGGTGAACAACGCGATCCAACACACACCGGACGGCACGCTCGTCGAGTTGCGGGCGACGGAGGGCCAGGCGCACTGGCGTTTCGAGGTCGCCGACCACGGCGGCGGCGTACCGGGCGGTTCGGAGACGGCCGTGTTCCAGCCGTTCTGCACCGGAACGTCGAAGCGGCCCGGCAACGGCCTCGGCCTGGCCATCGTCTCGGGCATCGCCCGGGCGCACGGCGGCCGAGCCGGTCTGGACAACCGGCCGGGCGACGGTGCGGCGTTCTGGCTCGAGGTGCCGCGATGAACGTGCTGCTCGTCGAGGACGAGGAACGGATCGCGGCGTTCATGGCCAAGGGGCTGCGCCGCGGCAGCCACCACGTCGAAGTGATCGGCGAGGGACTGCCGGCGGTCGGGGCGCTGGCCGAACCCGACTGCCAGCACGACGTCGTGGTCCTCGACCTCGGCCTGCCCGACATCGACGGCCTGGAGGTGCTCCGCCGGATCCGGCAGAGCGGCAGCCTCGTCCCGGCCATCATCGTGACCGCCCGCAGCGGTGTCGCCGACCAGCTCCGAGCCTCGGAGTTGGGCGTCTCGGACTACCTGGTCAAGCCGTTCCCGCTCACCCTCCTGCTGGCGAGCCTGGACCGGCTGGCCGAGACCTCCAGTCCTTGAACCGGATCCGCGCCAGCGACCTGACCTCGCCGATGGTGGACCACTCGTCCGCGCCGAGCCGCGCCAACGGCTTCAGCCGGTCGATCGCCGGCCGGCCGTGGCGCACGGCCGAGTCGCTGACGGCGGCGTGCAGCACCCGGCCGAAGACGACAGTCGAGTCGCCGAACGACGTCGTCCCCACGAGCCGGCACTCCAGGGCGACGGGTGACTCGGCTACCCGTGGCGCGCCTACTGCGCAGGGAGTCCTTGCGCCCGACCGACGTGAACTGCACGATCGGCGGGTCCGCGCAAGCGACGGTGAAGAACGAGTGCGGCGCGAGGTTGTCCGAGCCGTCGGCGGCCCGGGTGGAGACCCAGGCGATGGGGCGCGGTACGACGACGGAGTTGAGCAACCGGTAGAAGGCGCGGACGCCCAGCTCGTCGGGCGAGAAGTCCACCCGGGTCGGCGCTGGGGTCACACCGCACGTCCCTTCCAGGTCAGCGTTCCGCGGCGACGCTGCCACAGCGAGCGCAGCACCAGCCAGCCGGCCACCGTGACCGACACCGGATGTCCCAGGCAGTCCGGCCAGGCCGGCGATCCGCTGCGCTCGGCGGCCACGGCGCGACCGGCCACAGCGGCCAGGTAACCGGCGAGCCCCGTCCGTGAACCGGCCAGCGCGGCGACCGCGGGCAGGACGTACACCGCGAGCAGGACGGCGACGACAGACAGCGCCCGGCCCGGCGATCCGAAGGCCGACCACAACGACTTGGTGTAGCCCTCCCGCAGTTCCGGCCATCCGTCGTACATCCGGCAGCACGCAAGGCTCCGGCCGTCCGCGACGGTCGTCCGGCCGCCGGTGCTCCGCACCGCACGGGCGAGGGCGAGGTCCTCCATCACGTCGCCGCGGACTGCGGCGTGGGTGCCTGCCCGGTCGTAGGCGCGGCGGCGGACCACCAGGAACTGTCCCGCCGCGACGGCGAGCGACGGCCGGGCCGAGCGCTCGGCCAGCCGCACCGGCACGAACGTCAGCCACGACCAGGCGAGCAGGGGCTGCACGAGCCGCTCGGCGAGGCTCTCGGCGAGCTGCCGGGGGAACGGGCACAGCAGGTCGACCCGGTACTCCTTCGCCGCCGCGACCGCGGCCGCGACGGCGTCGGGCGCCAGCACCACGTCGGCGTCCACGAACACCAGCCATGGCGCGTCGGGGCAGGCCGCCGCAAGCTGGGCGCAGGCGTGCGATTTCCCGAGCCAGCCGGGCGGCAGCGGCCGCCCGGTGACCAGCCTGACTCGCCGGTCAGTAAGGGCCGCCGCGCCGACGAGGTAGGCGGTGCCGTCGGTGGAGCCGTCGTCCAGCACGGCGATCGTGAGGTCGGCGAGTTGCCGCTGCTGCTGCACCGCCTCCAGACACCGGCCGAGAGTGGCTGCCTCGTCGCGGGCCGGGACCAGTACGGCGACCCGTTCCGCAACCGGTGGTGGGTGGGTCGGACAGCGCCGCAGCAGCCGGGCGTTGACCGCTGTGTGCACGGTGCCCACGATCGACAGCCAGGCCATGGCCGTCAGCGGCCTCATCGCCCTGCCGGGCCGGACCGCCCGAGGACCGGGAGGACCACGAGGCCCATGCCCGCGGCACCCCACAGCGCGGCGTACGGCAGGCCGAAGAACAGCGTGTGGGCCACGATGCTGGACACGTACACCCAACCGAGCAGCGCGATCGGGACGGTGTCGAGCCGGTCGGGTATCGCGCGGTGGACGTCGTCGACGGCGGCGAACAGCGTCATCAGGACGAGCGCGACGAGCAACCAGCCCAGGTAGTTCGTCAGCGGTACGCCGTACACCCCGGGCAGGCCGGGCTCCGGATCACTCCATCGCCAGTAGCCCTCGCCGACCATCTGCGGGTCGAGGAACAGGTCCCACGTCGCCAGCGCCCACGCCGCCACGACAATGCGGGAGCCGCGGCGGCGGGTCAGCCGGCCGGCTGCGATCCAGCTCGGCCAGGCCATCATCGCCCAGGCGAGTCCGATCACGACCGGGGTTCCTGCCACGGTCGGTCCGAGCCCGCCGGCGTAGCTGTACTCGCCGAACGGGAATCCGGTGGTGAGGCCGAGGATCTCGACCAGCAGCCCGCCGCCGGCGAATACGCCCAGCAGCGCGACGGCGCAGCGTGCGCCCCGGGTCAAGGCCGCGTGCGTCACGGACGCGGCGCAGAACAGGACGACGGCCGTCACCGTCAGCAGGTCACGGGCCGTCCCGAACACCAGGGGGTAGAAGACCTGCGCGATCACGGCTCCGGCGGCGAGCAGGACCGGCGACGGGTGCAGCTGCGGCTCGGCCTGCGGCGCGGTCACGGCGTCAGGTCGACCAAGGGGGCGTCGCGAGACAGGAGCGCCGCTTCGGTCCGGGCGCGGGAGAACGGCGGTGCTATCTGGATGACGTCGCTGGGCGCGGCCACGAACGTCGGGACGTAGCCGACCTGGACGACGCCGTACGTCCCGTCCGGCGCCGCGGCGACGGACACCTCGACGATCACCCCATCGCGGTGCGGCGGCGTCAGGTCGGCCCCGTAAACCGCCTGCTGGGCCAGGAAATTGCCCAGGCCGAAGAGCACCCAGCGGCCGTCTGGGCGGCGCTCGATCGGCTGGACGACGTGGGCGTGGTGGCCGACGACGAGGTCGACGTCCGGGCTTTCGAGCACGGCGTCCACCACCTGCTCCTGGTACGCCGACGGCGTGGAGATGTGCTCGTCCCCGAAGTGCAGGCTCACGACGACGAACTCTGCGCCGGCGGCGGTGACGGTGGCCGCGTCGGCGCGGATCTGTCCTGGATCGATCAGGTTGACCGCCCACGGAGCCGGTGAGGGCAGGCCGTTCAGGGCGTAGGTGTAGGACAGGTGGCCGATCGACACGCCGCGGACGTCGTACACCGTCGGTTGGGCGTGCTCCGCCGCGCTGCGCGCGCTGCCGGCGTGCCGGATGCCCGCCCGGTCCAAGGTGCCCAGTGTCGCCACGATGCCGTCCATGCCCAGGTCCACTGTGTGGTTGGACGCGGTGCTGCACGCGTCGTATCCGGCCGCCCGCTCGGCCTCCGCGAGCTGGAAGGGCGCGTTGAACTGCGGGTAGCCGGCCAGCCCCACGTTGTCGTCGGACAACGGGGTCTCCTGGTGGCAGATGGCCCAGTCGGCCGCGGTGATGAGCGGTGCGACGTTCGCCAGCATCGGGCCGAAGTCGAAGCCCTGGCCTCCGGCGTTGCGGCCGGCCTGGGCCTGCAGGTCGTCACTTGGGAGCATGTCGCCGGTGAACAGCAGCGTGATCGGCTCCGGCGGTGGCTCGGTCGTCGGGGCGGCGCTGGTGGTGGCCGGCGGCGTACCGGCGGTACTCGTCGTCGACGGTGCTGGCGGCGGCGCCGGGTCGGCCGGGCTGGAGCAGGCGGCGATCAGCAGCACCGAACCGGCGGCAAGGATCGCCCGTCTCATCGGCGGCTTCGCCCGCGCCAGCTCCGGCGGTCGGTCAGGACCAACCGGGCGACGGTGCGGCCACTGACCCCGAACACGCCGCCGCCGGGATGGGTCGAGGCTCCCGTCAGGTAGAGCCCACCGACGCCGGGCACCCGGTGGCCGGCCAGCTCCGGAAGCGGCCGCCAGGCGAACATCTGGTCCAGGGTCATGTCGAGGTGCATGACGTTGCCCCGTGGCAGTCCGAGCTCGCGTTCCAGGTCCACGGGGGACTGCACGTGCACGTGCCGGACTGTATCCGCGAAGCCGGGTGCCACCCGGTCTACGACACCGATCAGCCGCCGCGCCTCGCGCTCGGCGATCTGCGCCCAGGTGCCGGTGCGCAGCGCGTAGGGATGCCACTGCCCCCACAGGCTGACCGAGTGCTCGCCCGAGGGGGCCAGGCTGTCGTCGAACGCGGAGAACGTCATGGCCACCACCGGTGGCCGGCGTGCTGGTGTCCCTCGCAGGTAGTCGGCGTAGGCGTCCCGGAGCGCCTGGCGTGAGGGAGCGAGCAACTGCAGCGCCCGGTACGACGTACCGTCCTCCGCTGCGGACGGGTAGCGCGGCAGGTCGGTCGTTCCGAGCCGCACCGCCATCCCGATCCCGTTGCCTACGCGCACCGTGCGCTGCACGCGCTCGCGCAGGGCCGCGGGAGCGCCAGTTCCGAGCAGCGCGAGGGTGGTCAGGACGTGGCAGCCGGCGACGACGACCGGCGCATCGAGCACCTCGCCGGATTCGGTACGGACGCCGCGGATCCGGCCGTCCCTGGCCAGCAGCTCCACCGCGCCGTCCCCGAGCCGTACGACGCCGCCGTCGGCCTGTAGCCGCGCGGCCAACGCTTGGGTGAGCATGCCGCTGCCGCCGCGCGGATGTCCCGGAGCCCGGCGGTGCAGCAGGGCGGCCCAGCCGACGAGGTCGGCAGTAGCGGGCTCGTGGGTAGGCGGCCCGGACTGCGCGCCGAACCAGGCGAGCGCCGTCTTGAGTCGCTCGTCCCGGAAGTGCACGTCGAGCAGGGCGTCGCCGCTGGTCAGGAACTGCCGTGACAGCTCCACACCGGACAACCCGGTCCGCCGGCCCAGCCCCCAGAGCGATCGGGCGATCCGGCCACGGGTCGGGGCGCCCGCGAACGCCTCGAACACCAGCTCGTTGCGGGCCGCCCAGTCGACGACGAAGGCCCGGTAGGCCTCCGCGTCGGGCTCGCCGCACACCCCCGCGATCGACTCGCAGGTCCGGTCCAGATCGCGGTGGAAGGTCAGGGCCACCTGCTCATCGGCCGGTCCGAACGGTGCGAAGCCCCAGGGGTCGAGATCCTGGTACTCCAGGCCGAACCGGTCCAGCCGCAGCTCCTCGGCGATCCCCGTGTGGCGGATCATCACGTGGGCACTGGAGCCGCGGTCGATCCGGTAGCCGGGGAAGCGCTCGACGGTCGAGACGGCTCCGCCCAGCACGGTGTCGCGTTCGACGACGGCGACCGACAGGCCGGCCGCGGCGAGGTAACAGGCGCTGGTCAGGCCGTTGTGGCCGCTACCGACGACGACGACGTCAGGCATCGGCCGCCCGCGCCGGCCCCGCCTCCGTGGTGAGGGGCAGCCAGGCGCCCAGCACTGCGAACGGCCGGGAGTCGCCCGGGAACAGGTGTTGCCGGGCCAGGTCGACGAAGCCCAGTGAGCGGTAGAGCCGCCAGGCCCGGGTGTCGCCCTCGGGGGTGGACAGCAGTACGGCGGGCTGCGGGGCGTCGTCGAGCAGTTGCAGCAGGATGGCGCGACCGAGGCCGGTGCCTTGCCGGCTCGGGGTCACATGCAGTTCGCACAGCTCGAGGCTGCCCGGCAGCCACTGCGGTCCCAGTCCGCCGATCGCGGCCCGTACCTGGTCGTGCCACCACTGGCCGGGCGCGGTGGTGTAGCCGTAGCCGAAGCCGATCAGGGCGTCGTCGCGATCCAGCGCGGCCGTCGCGCGAAAGCCCGCCCGCTCCGTGTGTGCGGTCGCGTGCCCGACCCGGTTGTCCACCACGCCGGCCGGGTAGCCCATGGCGTCGGCGTAGATCACCATCGCCTCGCGGACCCGGACGGCGAACTGTCCTGCCTCCCACCGCACGAGCCGGGTCTCGCTCGTGCGGCTCACGGTGGCAGCGTAGGTGAGCGGCAGTTCGGCTCTGACGTCGCGGCACGTGATGTGGCCACAACGGATGCGCTGACGACCCGGAACGGTGGTGAGCGCATCCGTTGACGGGAAAGCGCACGCGGCAACTCGTGTCTGGCCGTGAGGCGGGTGTGCGCGAGGGCAGGTTGGGTCAGTCGCCGACCTCGGCCTCGGTGCCGGCCGTGATCCGGAGCAGTTCGGCATACGTCGTCGGGAACACCGCTGACGGATGGCCGGCGGCCGCCCACACCACGTCGTACGCCGCCAGCGCGATGTCGACCAGCGTGCCGATCGGTGCCGGATGCCCGACCGGCGCCACCCCGCCGATCGGCTGGCCGGTGTGCGTACGGACGAAGTCGGGGTCGGCCCGGTCCAGGGACGGGACGCTGAGCAGGGCGGCCACCCGCGTCGTGTCGACCCGGTGCGCACCGCTGGTCATGATGAGCAGCGGCGATCCGGCCGCGGCGAATACGAGGCTGTTGGCGATGGCGCCTACCGGAACGCCGAGCTGCTCGGCGGCCAGCGCTGCCGTCCGCGCCGAGTGCGAGAGTTCGCGGACTTCACCGGATGCTCCGGCGGCGCGCAACGCCGCGACGACCCTCTCGACGTTGGAGTGGATCGCGCTCACTGATGCGCCCGCGCCGCTACGCGGGG
>JACCSC010000171.1 GCA_013813215.1 Geodermatophilaceae bacterium
ACGCTGGTGCACGACGTGGCCACGCTGGCCGTCGACGCGCGGGTGGATCTCGACACGTTGCTGACCCGCCTGGACGAGAGCTGGGCCGAGCTGGACTTCGGCGGTCCCTGGTACTCCCGGCACCAACGCGAGGCCGCACGGCAGATGCTCGAGCGGCTCCGGACCTGGTTGGCGGACAACCCGCGCACCCTGGTCGGTTGCGAACTGGACTTCGAGGTGCCGGTGGGCCGGGTCGTCCTGCGAGGGCGGGTGGACCGGCTGGAGCGCGACGCGCAGGGACGGCTGGTCGTCGTCGACCTCAAGACCGGCTCGACCCTGCCGAAGGCCGACGATCTGCCCGAGCACCCGCAGCTCGGCGCCTACCAGGTGGCCGTCGAACGCGGCGGTTTCGGGGACGCGGGCGCCGTTTCCGGTGGCGCCGAGCTGCTCTACATCAAGAAGCGGAGCAAGGCCGACCGGCAGCCGGCGCTGGCCGAGTCCGCCGATCCGGCCTGGGCCGAGCAGCTCGTGCGCCGGGTGGCCGACGGGATGGCGGCGGCGACGTTCGCGGCCACCGAGAATTCGTTCTGCCGGATGTGTCCGGTGGCCACGTCCTGCCCGCTGCATGCGCGCGGCCGGCAGGTGACGCAGTGACGGCCGTCCAGGCCGCCGTGGGTGCCGCGGAGCTGGCCCGGCTGCTCGACCAGCCGCCGCCGACCGACGAGCAGGCCGCCGTGATCGAGGCGCCGCCCGGGCCGGGGCTCGTCGTGGCCGGCGCCGGCTCGGGCAAGACCGAGACGATGGCCGGGCGGGTCGTGTGGCTGGTGGCCAACGGCCACGTGCGTCCCGAGCAGGTGCTCGGCCTGACGTTCACCCGCAAGGCCGCCGGTGAACTGGGCACCCGGATCGCTCACCGGGTGCGGCAGCTCGCGGCGGCCGGTGTCGTCGGCGAGGAGGTGGTCCTCGGCGGCGAACCCACGGTGTCGACGTACCACGCCTACGCTGCCCGGATCGTGGCCGAGCACGGCGTCCGGCTGGGCGTCGAGCCCACATCACGGGTGCTGACCGATGCCGTCCGCTGGCAGTACGCCGCCCGGGTGGTGTCGGCGTACGACGGCGAGATGAGCCACGTGACGGTCACCCCGTCGACGGTGACCGCCGAGCTGTTGGATCTGGCCGACGAGTTGGGCGAGCACTTCGTGACGCCGGAGGAGCTGCGCCGGTTCACCGAGCAGCTGGTCGCCGACGTCCACGCGCTGCCCGGCTCGGCCCGCAAGAGCGACCCGTACGCCGCGGTCAAGGGCGCGTTGGTCCGGCAGCAGGCCCGGCTGCAGCTGCTGCCGCTGGTCGAGGGCTACCTCGCGAGCAAGCAGGCCGGCGAGGCGATGGACTACGGCGACCAGATGGGAGTCGCGGCCCGGCTGGCCGCGAGCGTGCCGGAGATCGCACGGGTCGAGCGGGCCCGGTACGCCGCCGTCCTCCTCGATGAGTACCAGGACACCAGCCACTCCCAGCTCGTCCTGCTGTGCGGCCTGTTCGGCGACGGGCACCCGGTCACAGCCGTCGGCGACCCCTGCCAGTCGATCTACGGCTGGCGCGGGGCGAGCGCGGGCAGCCTGCAGCGGTTCCCGGAACACTTCCCGAGTGACGACGGCAGCCTGCTGCCCGCCCCGGCGCCGGTCCACCAACTGTCGACGAGCTGGCGCAACGACGGGCGGATCCTCGATCTCGCCAACTGGGTGTCCGAACCGTTGCGGCTCGAGGGCGCCGTCGTGCCGGTGCTGACCTCGCGGCCGGGGCGGGAGGCCGAGGGCTCGGTGCAGTGCGCTCTGCTGGAGACCGCGGAGGACGAGGCGCGCTGGCTGGCCGAGCGGTTGCGCGCGCTGTGGGCGGTCGAGCCCCGCCCGACCGTCGCCGTGCTGACCCGGCGCAGGTCCCAGCAGCGGCTGCTGGAAACTGCCTTTCGCGAGTCCGGCCTGCCGGTCGAGGTGCTGGGTCTGGGCGGTCTGCTGGACACGCCCGAGGTGCTCGACGTGGTGTCGACGTTGCGGGTGGCCGTCGACCCGAGCGCCGGGGATGCGCTGCTCCGGCTGCTGGGGGGTGCGCGCTGGCGGATCGGTCCGCGGGACCTGGTGGCGCTCGGTCGCCGGGCCCGCCAGCTGGCCGCGGCCGTCCGCGGGGCGGCTGTCGACCGCTCGCTCGCGGTCGACCCGGACATCGAAGGCAGCGTCGTCGACGCGCTGGACGACCTGGGGGATCCGGCGGCGTACTCGGCGGCGGGATACGTACGCCTCGGCGCGCTGCAGGCGGAGCTGCGCGCGCTGCGGCAACGGCTGGATCAACCGCTGCCCGACCTGTTGGCCGACATCGAGCGGACGATCGGGCTGGACGTGGAGGTCGCCGTACGCCGGCCCGCCGAGCAGGAACTCGCCCGAGGTCACCTGGACGCCTTTCTCGACATCGCCGCCGACTTCGCGACCGACCTGAGCGGGGAGGCGGCGGGTGGGCTGGTCGAGGCGTTCCTGAGCTACCTGCGAGCGGCCGAGGAGCACGAGCGTGGGCTGGAGGCCGGCGTCGTCGAGCGACACGCCCACGCGGTGCAGATCCTGACCGTGCACGGGGCCAAGGGCCTGGAGTGGGACGTCGTCGCCGTACCAGGCCTGACCAAGGACGTGTTCCCGTCGCGCGATGCCGGTGCTGACGTGTGGACGACCAAGCTGGGCATGCTGCCCTACCCGCTGCGCGGTGACAACGCGGACCTGCCGCGGTGGGAGGTCGCCCGCGCCAGCGACCAGAAGGACGCCGAGACCAGGCTCAAGGGGTTCAAGGCCGATGCCCGGGCCATCGGGTTGCGCGAGGAGCGGCGGCTGGCCTACGTCGCGTTCACCCGGGCTCGCGGCGTCCTGCTGTGCTCGGGGTACTGGTGGGACGAGGCCAAGGGGGCTCGCGGGCCGTCCGACCTGCTAACCGAGGTCTTCGAGCACTGCTCGGCCGGCGGCGGGGCGGTGGGGGACTGGGAGACGCCACCGGCCGACGGTGTAAGCAACCCGCGCAAGGCCGAGGTGCGCAGCGCGTCCTGGCCGGTGGACCCGCTCGGCGCACGCCGCGATGCGGTGACGTCGGCGGCCGATGCCGTCCGCGCGGCCGATGCCGCCGCCGAGCTGGGGGAGTGGGCCGTCGACCTGGAGCTGCTGCTCGAGGAGCGCTCGACCAGGGTGGGGGAGACAGCGGACGTCGCCGTACCAGCTCAGCTGTCCGTGTCGCAACTCGTGGCGCTGCGGCGGGACCCGGCGCGGTTGGCCGAGCACATCCGCCGCCCGATGCCGTATCCGCCCGCGCCGCTGGCCCGGCGTGGGACGGCGTTCCACCTGTGGCTGGAGCAGCGCTTCGGCGCGGCCCGGTTGCTGGACCTCGACGAGCTGCCCGGCGCGAAGGATGCGGGGGCCGACGCCGACGACCTGCTGGTGCTGCGGGAGGCGTTCCTGGCCTCGGAGTGGGCGGATCGCACGCCGATCGAGGTGGAGGTGCCGTTCGACCTGCGGCTGGCCGGGTTGTCGTTGCGGGGGCGGATGGACGCCGTGTTCGTCGGCGCCGACGGACGGTACGACGTCGTGGACTGGAAGACCGGGCAGCCGCCGACCGGCGCCGACGCTCAGGCCGCCGCGGTGCAGCTGGCGGCGTACCGCCTGGCCTGGGCCGAGCTGGCCGGGGTCGCCCTGGAGCAGGTCAGCGCGGCGTTCCACTACGTCCGGCAGGATCGCACGGTCCGCCCGGCCGACCTGCTCGACGCTGCGGGCCTCCGTGCGCTGGTCGAGGGCCTGCCACTGGCGTAATGCGTTAGGGCAGGGTCGGGTGGTCGGTCGGGTACAGGCCGACGACGAACCCGTACACCTGCTCGCCCTCCCTCGGCAGTTGGTTGAACTCGTCGACGACCTGGAAGACGCGCTCCCAGAACTCCCTGGCCTGCTGACGGGAGACCCGGGCATACCGGTGCAGGGCGAACATGCGGTCGGCGCGGTAGGCGGGCATGGACTCGGCGGCGGCATCGGCCAGGAAGTTGGTCCACGGCAGCGCGGCCATCTGCTCCAGCGGGACCTGACCGACGAAGAAGACCCGGGCGGTGCGCCCGTAGAACCGCTCGTCGATCGCGCGCACCCGTCGCGTGCGCACCACGCGCAGCATCCCCGCGTCCACCAGCACCTTGACGTGGTGGGCCACCGTGCTCTTCGGACGCCCGATCGCACTGGCCAACTCGCTCACCGTCGCTGCCCGCTCGAGCAGCAGGTCGAGCACGGTCGAGCGCAACGGGTTGGCCATCGCCCGCAGCTCCACGGGGGTGGTCACCACGATCCTGTCCACCAGGTCGTAGTCGGGTAACTGGCTATTGATCGACACTATTGGATCATTCTATAGTTCTGGATCGTTGGGCACCCGCCGTCAAGACGAGGAGTGTAGAGATGGCCGAGGTACTGCTCTTCCACCACGCGCTGGGGTTGACCCCGGGCGTGGTCGCGTTCGCCGACGAGCTGCGCCGCGCCGGCCACACCGTGCACACGCCCGACCTGTTCGACGGCCGCATCTTCGACACCATCGAGGAGGGGGTCGGGTACGCTGGCGAGGTCGGCTTCGGCGAGGTGATCCAACGCGGCGTCCGAGCCGCCGAGCAGCTGCCCGCTGAGCTGGTGTACGCCGGGTTCTCCCTCGGCGTGCTCCCGGCGCAGAACCTGGCGCAGACGCGGGCCGGTGCACGTGGTGCGCTCCTTCTCTATTCCTGTGTGCCGATGTCGGAGTTCGGCTCCACCTGGCCCGACGGTGTCCCGGTCCAGATCCACGGGATGGACGCCGACCCGTACTTCATCGACGACGGCGACATCGACGCCGCCCGCGCCCTCGTGGCCGAGGCCGACGACGCCGAGCTGTTCCTCTACGCCGGCGACCAGCACTACTTCGCCGACAGCACGCTGCCGTCCTACGACGCGGACGCCGCGGGGCTGCTGACCCAGCGGGTGCTCACCTTCCTCGGCGCGCGGTAGTCGAGCGTCGGGTCGCCGCGGTGACGGCCGACGAGCCTCAGGCCCCGACGGTGTCCATGGCCTCGGCCAGCAGGCTGACCGAACGCAGCCGACCGTCGACGGTCGACGAGTGGTGGGCCACCATCAGTTCGTCGGCGTCGGCGAGCTCGCTGAACCGGTCGAGGTAGTCCCGGACCTGCGGTGGGGCGCCGACGGCGGAGTAGGTCATCATCTGGTCCACCTGCGCACCGCCCCCCGCGGCGAGCAGCTGCTCGGCCTCAGCGTCGGTCAGGGTCCGGCCGCGTCCGAACATCGCCGCGGCGCGGGCTCGGCGTACGGCATGAAGTTGTTCGCGAGCCACTTCGGCAGTGTCGGCGACGATCACGTTGACCCCGGCAATGACGTGTGGCCGGTCCAGCTGCTCGGACGGGCAGAACTCCCGCCGGTACGCCGCGACCGCAGCCTCCAGCGCCTGCGGAGCGAAGTGGGAGGCGAAGGCGTAGGGCAGGCCGAGTGCCGCGGCCAGCGTCGCTCCGAACAGCGACGAGCCCAGGATGTAGAGCGGCACGCGCGACCCCTTGCCGGGGATGGCGTCGACGCCAGGGACCCGGGACTCGCCAGCCAGGTAGGCCTGCAGCTCCAGGACGTCCTGGGGGAAGGTGTCGCTTGCGCCCAGGTCGCGGCGCAGCGCGTACATCGTGGTGCGGTCCGTGCCCGGAGCGCGGCCGAGCCCGAGGTCGATGCGGCCGGGATACATGGCCTCGAGCGTGCCGAACTGTTCGGCGATCGTCAGCGGGGCGTGGTTGGGCAGCATGACTCCGCCGGCCCCCAGCCTGATCCGGCGGGTGTGGGCGCCGACGTGCGCGATCAGCACGCTGGTCGCCGACGACGCGATGCCCGGCATGTTGTGGTGCTCGGCGTACCAGACCCGTCGGTAACCGTGCTCCTCGGCGCGCTGGGCCAGGGCGACGCTGGCCGCGATGCTGTCACCGAAGGTCTCCCCGCGAGCAACAGGAACCAGGTCGAGGACGGAAAGCGGGATGGCCATGGCCCGACCCTTTCACCGCGGCTTCGACATCGTGGGATCCGCGCTCACCGTTCCCTCCGCCGGAGAAGTTCCAGGGTCTCGCCGGTCCGTTGGGCGCCGATCCCCTCGAGCAGGGCCACCGAGGCGACGTTCGTCGCGTCGGCCTCGGCCGCGACCGATGTGACGCCGCGCTCGTGCAACGGGAGGAAGGCCGCGCCCAGCAGCGCGCGAGCCAGACCACGTCGGCGGTACGGCGGCGCGACCCCGATCAGACCGAGCCGCGCGTGGCGGGGGTGGTTCCAGACCCGCACCAACCCGGCGAACGTCTCCCGGGCGTCGTCCACCGCCACCAGGTACGTCGCGGGATCGAAGTACCGCTCGTCGAACGTGTGCTCTCGGAACTCGGCCGGATCGTTGACCCACCCCTCCGTCCCGGGCACGTCGGCCCGCAGCGCGTTGTCCAGTTCCCGGAGCCGGTTCTCCTCGGCCGCGTCGGCCGAGAGCAACACGATCCCCGGCGGTAGAACATCGCCGAGCCCGGTGATCGCCGGATCGACCGGCACTGCGTACAGGATCTCCCGACGGGCGACGGCGAAGCCCAGCCGACGCCACCGGTCCAAGCCGGGCCCGTCGTCGCCGCTGAGGTTCGTGTACAGGTCCTGACGCAGGTCGTCGGACACCGCGCTGAGCAGCGGCGCGTAGGCGGCCTCGTCCCAGGTGTCGATCGAGACGAACCAGCGTCGGTCCGGACGGCAGACGGCGTACGCGCTGGCCGTGCACTCGCCATCGTCGATCAGGTTCCAGGTGGCGGTTCGCATCAACCGGACGACTGTTCCGGCGGCAAGCGCGGTCATCGCGCCACGCTAGGGCGGGCCGGTGGAACGGCGTACCGACTTACCTCGATCAGCCCAAGGCGAGGCGGTCGAGGATCGCCTCGGTCAGCACATCGGGCGCCTGTTCCGGGATCCAGTGCGAGATGCCGTCCAGCTCGACGAAGCGGTAGTCCGCGGCGACGTACTCACCGCTCCGTTCGGCGCCCGAGCGCGCAAGCGCCGCGTCCCCGCTGCTCCACACGTACGTCGTCGGCACGCTGAGGGGCTCGAGGTCCGGACCTCGCCGTACGCCGTCGAACGCGGCCCGGTACCAGTTCAACGCCGCGGTCAGCGCGCCCGGTTCGGACAGCGTCGTGACGTAGTGCTCGATCGCGTCCTCCGCCAGCGAACCACCGGCGAACATCCGCCGGAACCGGCGGGCGTCCTCGGCCAGCAACGCGTCCTCCGCCTTGCCCTCCAGCAGGAACAGCTTGATGTAGGAACCTTTCTGCTGCTGCTCGGGGTCGTGGCGCATCGCCCAGCCGTACGCCTTGGGGTGCGGCACGGACACCGCGGTCAGCGTGCGCACGCGGTCGGGGTGCCAGGACGCCAGCAGCCATCCGACGTTCGCCCCCCAGTCGTGCCCCACGACGTCGACCTGGTCGAGACCGAGGGCGTCGAGGATCCCAACGGCGTCGGCGACGATGGCGTCCATGCGGTACGCCGCAACGCCGACCGGCCGCGCCGACGGGGAGTAGCCACGCTGGTCGGGCGCCAGGCAACGGTAACCGGAGGCCGCGAGCCGTGTCGCGACCGCGTCCCACGAGCGCGAGGTCTGCGGGAACCCGTGCAGCAGCAGCACGGGCCGCCCGTCCGCGGGTCCAGTCTCGCGGACGTCGAACGAGAACTCGCCCACAGCGATCCGCATGCAGCCGACGCTACCCAGCCCGTCGAGGGCCGGCGAAACACCTGACCAGTCAGGCCAACGTGCGCGCCCGCGGGCCGTTGCGGGCATAGATTTCCAGACCGTGGCCAGACCGCGTTTGCTGACGCCGGAATCCCGGGCCGGCGGCAGCGGCATCAACGTCGCGCTCCCGCAGTCCACGATCACCCCGATCCGCGCGATCTTGCGCCGGATGCTGATCGCGTTGTCGATCCTGGTCGGGACCGTGCTCATCGTGTACGTCGACCGCGAGGGCTACCGCGACAGCAACGGCGACGGCCTGTCGCTGCTGGACGCGGCGTACTACACGACGGTCACGCTCTCGACCACGGGGTACGGCGACATCGCGCCGTTCAGCGACAGCGCCCGGTTGGCCAACATCATCCTGGTCACGCCGCTGCGGGTGATGTTCTTGATCATCCTGGTCGGCACGACCCTCGAAGTACTCACCGAACGCGGCCGGATGATCCTGCAAGTCAATCGCTGGAGGTCACGGGTGAGGGACCATGTAGTCGTCTGCGGGTACGGCACCAAGGGCCGCAGCGCCATCCGGGTCCTGCTCGGGGAAGGGATCCCGGCCGAAAGCATCGTCATCGTCGACGCCGACCGGGGCGCCCTGGAGGAGGCCCGGGCCGCCGGGTTCGCCGTCGTCGCCGGCTCCTCGACCCGTTCGGAGGTGCTCCGGGAGGCACAGGTCCACCGGGCTCGGGCCGTGGTGATCGCCACCGACGCCGACGACTCCGCCGTCCTGACCACGCTGACCGCGCGTGAACTCTCGGCCAAGGTCAACATCTCCGTCGCCGTCCGCGAGTCGGAGAACGCGCACCTCCTGCGGCAGAGCGGCGCCAACAGCGTCGTGGTGTCCTCGGAGACGTCCGGCCGGCTGCTCGGCCTGTCCTCCAGCGCGCCGCTGATCGTCAACGTCGTCGAGGACCTGCTCACCTCGGACGCGGGCCTGGCCATCATCGAGCGCCCGGTGCACGACGAGGAGATCGGCAAGGGCCCCCGGTTCGCCGCCGACCCGGTGCTCGCGGTGGTCCGGGACGGCGCGATCATGCCGTACGCCGACGACCGGGCCTGGTCCCTGCGTGCCGGTGACCGGCTGATCTGCGTGAAGTCCAAGCCGCCGGCCGAGGAGCTGGAGTCCCTCACCTGACCGGGGCACCTCGCCTACAGTGCGAGGGGTGAGCGCCGCGCCGGGTTGGTACGACGACCCGGACGGCGTGCCCGGTCGGCAGCGGTGGTGGGATGGCTCCGCCTGGGGCGACCTGACCCAGGGTGGTCCGACGTACGGCGCAGGTGGCTCAGCGTATGGCGGGTCGGCGTACGGCGGCCCGGCGTACGGCAACCACGCCAGCGGGTACGGCGCCGTGGCCACTAAACCCGCGCGGACGTCGACAGACGTGATCGGCTCTCCCGAGCGGCCGCCCTGGCGGGACCGCCCGGGGCTGCTCCCCGGGCTCCTGATCGGCGGCGCCGTCCTGGTCATCGTGCTGCTCGCCGTCACCCTGGTCACGGGCCGCTCCGCGGACCGGGTCGCCGGTCCCGGCGTACCCACGTTCCCGACGTTTCCGTCCGATCCGACGCAGGATCCGCCGGGCACCTTCCCCCCCGGCACCGTCCGGATCATCGACTCTGACGCGGGTCTCTCCTACGCCTACCTCGGCGAGGGCTGGCGCGAGGTGAACTTCGGCCAGCGCCCGGAGATGATCACGACGCACGGGCAGTACATCGTCACCCAGGAGACCACCCCCGACGGGGGCTCGTTCATCGCCGAGGTGAGCTCCGGGCCGTTGGCCGAGCAGTTCGTCGTCGCCGGCCCGCCGGGCTTCCCCGCTGCCATCGAGTCGTTGACCGATTCGTTCCGCTCCAACTACTACCCCGCGCCGAACGAGTTGGACGTGCTGTCGTCAGAGCCAGTCACCCTCGACGGTGCGCCGGGCTACCTGCTGCGCTTCGACCTCACGTGGGACGTCGCCGGCTACGAGTCCACCGGCGAGCGGGTCGCCCTGCTCCTGCTCGACACCGGTCGGGAACGACCCGCCGTCGTCTACATCTCGGTCCCCAACACGCACGCCGAGTTGTACGGGATCATCGATCAGGTCGTCGCCTCCATCCTGGTGCTCGCCTGAAGCGGACCCGCGGCGCCGCCGCCACTCCTGGCAGCGGCGTGGCCCGACACAGCCTGGCCAATGGTCTGCGCGTCGTCCTCGCGCCCGACCGCAGCTCCGCGGTGGTCGGCGTGGCCGTCTACTACGACGTCGGGATGCGCTCGGAGCCCGAGGGGCGGACCGGGTTCGCGCACCTGTTCGAGCACATGATGTTCCAGGGCTCGGAGCACGTGGAGAAGATGGCGCACATGCGCCACGTGCAGTCCTCGGGCGGTACGGTCAACGGCAGCACGCGCATGGACTACACGAACTACTTCGAGCTGCTGCCGAGCAACGCCCTGGAACGCGCGCTGTTCCTGGAGGCCGACCGGATGCGCAGTCCGCGGATCACCGCGGAGAACCTCACGAACCAGATCTCCGTGGTGAAGGAGGAGATCCGGGTCAACGTGCTGAACCAGCCTTACGGCGGGTTCCCGTGGCTGTCCCTGCCGCCCGTGCTGTTCGATACGTTTCCCAACGCGCACAACGGATACGGCGACTTCGTCGACCTCGACAGCGCCACCGTGGACGACGCGACGGCCTTCTTCAACACCTACTACGCGCCGTCCAACGCGGTCCTGGTCGTCTGCGGCGACATAGACCCGGAACTGACGACCGATCTGATCGAGCGCCACTTCGCCGACATCGCGGCCCGGCCCACGCCGTCCCGGCCGTGCACGGCCGAACCCGACCTGACCGCACCGCGCCGGTCGCGGGTCACCGACGCGCTCGCCCCGGCCCCCGCGCTCGCCCTGGGCTGGCGGGTCCCGGACCCGGTCGCAGACCTCGAGGCCTACCTCCCGTACGTCGTCGCCGCCGAGGTGCTCTCGGAGGGGGACGCCTCCCGGCTGGAGCAGCGGCTGGTCCGCCGCGACCAGCTCGCCCTGAGCCAGTCGGCCTACCTCGGCCTGTTCGGGGATCCGTTCGACAGCCGAGACCCGGTCACGCTGAGCATGACGCTGCACCACCCCGCAACGGTGATTGCCGACGCCGTCCTCGACGCCCTGGACGACGAGCTGCGCCGGTTCGCCGCCGACGGCCTCGTCGACGGCGAGCTGCGCCGGGTGAACGCCAGGATCGCCAGCCAACTGCTGCGCGAGGCGGATTCGGTGCTCGGGCGGACGCTGCAGTTCGCGGCATACGAGCTGATCTACGGCCGGGCCGAGTTGCTGACCGAGCTGCCCGGGCGGCTGGCCGCCGTGACCGGCGAACAGGTGGTCGCGGCGGTCGCGACGCTGACCCCCGACCACCGGGCCGTGGTCGAACTCGTGCCGGGGGCCGCGCGGACGCATTCCGCTCCGCGGAGGGGCCGATGACACCGCCGACGCACTCCGCTCCGCGGAGGGGCCAGTGACCGGCGTGAGCGGCTTGCTGCCGCCGCTCGGGCCGAGCCGGGCTGCCCGGCGACCCTCCTCGGCAGAGCGGACGCTGAGCAACGGGCTGACCGTTCTCGCCGTACGCCGCCCCGCCGTACCGCTGGTAGAACTGCGGCTGCGCATCCCGTTCGCCGGGAACCGGCCGGGGCACCGCGCCCGGGCCTCGCTGCTGGCCAACAGCCTGCTGCTGGGCACCGCTCGGCGCAGCGAGCTGGAGCTGGTCCAGGCGTTGCAGGAGGTCGGCACCGAGCTGGCGGTCGGCAGCGACAACGACCGGGTGCTGATCAGCGGCTCGGTGCTGCGCGCCGGGCTGAACACGGGGCTGGACCTGCTGGCCGAGGTGCTCACGTCGGCGGCGTACCCAGCGCGGCTCGTGGCCGGCGAGCGGAAGCGGCTGCGCGACCAGTTGCGGATCGCCCGGTCGCAGCCCGACGTCGTGGCCCGGGTTGCGCGGGCCCGGCGGGTGTACGGCAAGCACCCCTACGCCGAGGTGCTCGCGGCCGACGGCGACGTAGCCGGTCTCGACGCGACCGCCCTGCGCCGTGTGCACCGGCAGCGGATCCAGCCGACCGGCGCCCGCCTCGTGCTGGTCGGCGACCTGTCACCGGCCCGGACGCTGGACGCCGTGGAGGCCGCCCTCGGCGGCTGGGCGCCCGGGGCCGCACCCGTGACGCTGCGCCCGGCCCCCACGCCGGTGCCCGGACCCTTGTTGCTCGTCGACCGGCCAGGAGCTGTGCAGTCGTGCCTGCGGTTGGCTGGGTCGGCGCCCATGCGTACCGATCCGGGCTATCCGGCGATGCAGCTGGCCAACCTCGTCTTCGGCGGCTACTTCTCCTCGCGCTACGTCGAGAACATCCGGGAGGCCAAGGGCTACACGTACACCCCGCGCAGCAGCATCGAGCACCGGATGGCCGGCTCCGCGTTCGCCGTCGACGCCGACGTCTCCACCGCGGTGACTGCCCCCGCCCTGCTGGAGACGCAGTACGAACTCGGCCGGATGGCCACCCTGCCGATCACCGAGGCCGAGTTGGACAGCGCCCGCCAGTACGCCCTCGGCAACCTCGCGCTGTCCACCTCGACCCAGGCCGGGCTGGCCGCCACCCTGGCCGGTCTGGCCGGGCCGGGCCTCGGCCTGGACTGGATCGCCGACTACCGCAGGGCGCTGCTGTCCGTCGGCGTGGACGACGTGCTCGAGCAGGCCAGCCGCTTTCTGGCCCCGAGCCGGCTGGTGACGGTCGTCGTGGGCGACGCCGCCGCGATCCGGGAGCAGCTCGGCACGCTGGCCGAGATCGCCTGACCGGTGTCCGACCACCGCCCGGTGCTGTCCCGCGCCGCCCACGACCGGGCCGCCCTGCGCCGCCAGGACGGGGACTGGCTCGCCCAGCCCGGTCGCCGCGCGGCCAGCCTGCCGGTCACCGGGGACTATCTGGTGCCGGTGCTGCACACCCCGGACGGGCTGCGGCTGGCCTGGCGGGCGGCCCGCGACGACGAGCCGTGGGTGTTCCTCGGCAACCACGGCGGGGCGGCGTACGGCATGGTCCGGGCGGCCCGCGACTCCGACTCCTACGCTGACGTCGAGCACTGGCTCGGGCTGCGCGAGGTCGGGGCGGTCCTGTCCGAGGCCGAGGCGGGGCTGCTCGTCGAGGCCGTGGCGCTCGCGCAGTGGCACGACCGGAGTCCGTTCTGCGCCCAGTGCGGCCAGCCCAGCGAAGCGGTCGAGGCCGGCTGGCAGCGGCGCTGCCCGGACGGGCACCAGCACTTTCCGCGCACCGACCCCGCCGTGATCATGCTCGTACACGACGGCGCCGACCGTTGCGTGCTCGGCCGGCAGGCGGTGTGGCCGGTCGGCCGGTTCTCGATCCTGGCCGGTTTCGTGGAGGCGGGGGAGTCCGCGGAGGCCGCGGTGGCCCGCGAGGTCGCAGAGGAGGTCGGCCTCGTGGTCACCGACATCCGGTACGCCGGGAGCCAGCCGTGGCCGTTCCCGCAGTCGCTGATGCTCGGCTTCACCGCGCTGGCTGCCGGGGACCTCACCCTGCGGGTGGACCAGGACGAGATCGCCGAGGCGCACTGGGTCAGCCGCGAAGAGATCACGCACGGCGCCTTCGCCTCGGCGCTGCCCCCGTCGCTGTCGATCGCGCACCGCATCATCACCGACTGGCTCTCCGGCCACCTGCCCTAGCCCTGCCCCCCGTCCGCGGCGATCAAGAACTTTCCCCATGTCGCATAGGGCGTGTCGCGACATTTCGCCCCGGGTAACTTCTTGATCGCCGGCAGAGGGCGGCAGCGGTCAGAGGCGGGTCAGCAGGGCGGGGTGCTGCTGGTCGTCGGTGCGGATCACGACGTCCGCCGTACCCGCCGGGTCGACGTCAGCGACGTACCGCGCGACGGCGGGCAGCGTCCACGCCTCCTCAGCCGGTGTACGCCGGGCCAGCGCGCCTGGCCCCACGCTGACGTGCACGGTCAGGTCGAAGGGCAACCCGCGACCGAGCAGCAACGGGCCGTCCACCAGGACGACGGCATTGCCCGGCGCCAGGTCGTAGGCGGCGCGCGTGGCCCGGTCGCTCACCGGGTCCCAGAGCGTGGGCAGGAAGCGGCCGGAGCCGCCGTCGCCGAGTGGGTCGAGGACCTCCCGGCGCAGCGCTTCAACGTCCAGCCAGTCGTAGTATGAGTCGGGATCGGTCCGGCCGTGCTCGTAGCGCAGGGAGCGCGGTCGCAGGAAGAACCGGCTCTGTACCCGGATGGCCGGTCGCCCGGCCGCGGCGATCCATCTTCCGGCCAGCCGGGTGAGCAGTTCGACCTCCCACGCGTCCGCGCCGTCCATTGCCACCCGCAACGGATGCCCCGGATCGCGCGGCCCGATCAGCTCGGCGACCACCTCGGCCAGGGCTTCGGGAGGCAGGGGTCGCCAGACGGGGGACGGCACGCAGGCATCATCCCGGAACAGTCTTGAAAGAGTCCTTTCGAAAGGATAGCTTCACCGGGTGCCTACCCAACCCCGCCAGGTCAACGACATGGCTTCGCTCCGAGCGCTGGCCCATCCGGTGCGGGTGAGCCTGATCGAGGCGCTCGCGGTGCACGGCAGTCTGACCGCCACCCAGGCCAGCGACCTGGTCGGTGAGAGCCCGTCGAACTGCTCGTTCCACCTGCGCCAGCTCGCTCGCTTCGGGCTGATCGAGCAGGCCGAACCGGTCGGTCGCGAACGGCCGTGGCAGATCGCGGCCGGGGGAATTTCGGTCGACACCGACGCGATGGTCGACGCCGAGTTCAGCGCGGCCGCGGCGGCGGTCAACGAGATGTGGATCGCCCGGCAGGCCGCCGCCGAGACCGACTGGGTCCGCCGTTCCGGGCACGAGGACCGGAGCTGGCAGCTCGCGGCGTTCTCCGAGTTCACGGTGCGCTGGCTGACCGTGGAAGAACTGGCCGAGCTGCAGCGGGAAGTGGATCAGCTCGTCCGCCGGTACGGCGAGCGACGCGATCCGGCGACCCGACCGCCGGGGGCCCGGCCGATCCGGATGAACGTCAGCGGTTTCCCCGTCGGCCCGCCCACGGATCAGGAGGGCTGAGCATGCTGAGCCTGCTCCGGGACCGCAACTTCGCGCTGTTGTTCGGCGGGCAGGTCGCCTCGATGTTCGGCGACTCGGCGCTGATCATCGTGCTCGCGATCTGGGCCAAGGACCGGACCGGTTCCAACGCCGCGGCCGGCCTGATGATCCTGGCGATCGTGGCGCCGTCCCTCGG
>JACCSC010000193.1 GCA_013813215.1 Geodermatophilaceae bacterium
GTTCGACTGCGACACGACAGTGGGGCCGTTCCGCCTCACCGACCGCATGGAGATCACCGAGTGGAAGCCGGGGCGGGCCATGGGCGTGCGCCACCAGGGCGTGGTGGGCGGCGACGGCCGCTTCACCCTGAAGGGGATCCGGGGCGGGCGCACCCGCTTCGCCTGGGAGGAGCGCCTCCACTTCCCGCTCTGGTGCGGTGGACCTGTCGGCGCCCTCTTGGCCCGGCCGGTGCTCACCCGCATCTGGCGTTCCAACCTGGCCGGCCTCAAGTCTCGAGTCGAGCGCGACGAGCCGCCCCGCACCACCAGTCGCCGCGCCCGTCGATCCCGACGGCCGTGACCCCGGCGCCCGTCGCCACACTGGACCGGTGACCCGGCCCCGCTTCCACCTCGCCATCCCCGTCGATGACCTCGCCGCCGCCCGGCACTTCTACGGCGAGGTGCTCGGCTGCCCCGAGGGCCGCTCGGCGCCGACGTGGGTCGACTGGGACCTGTACGGCCATCAACTGGTCACCCACCTCGACGCCGGTGTCGGCGAGCACGTGGTGGCGCGCAACGACGTCGACGGCGACCATGTACCGGTCCCCCACTTCGGCGTGCTGCTCGACACCGACGCCTTCCACGCCCTCGCCGCCCGTCTCGCCGGCGGTGCCGTGCGCTTCGAGGTCGAGCCCCGGCTCCGCTTCGCCGGCGAGCCGGGCGAGCAATGGACGCTGTTCGTCCTCGACCCCGCCGGCAACGCCCTGGAGTTCAAGGCCTTCGCCGACGACGGCCAGGTCTTCGCGACCTGACTCGTTGCATTCAGGTCGTCGAACCGGCACGGAGCGCGACTGTGCGCTCCTCGGTGTCGAACAGCTCGCCCAACAGGTCTGGCGACGAAAGGTCCGCCCCCCACCGGTCGGCCCGGGCCCGGGCGGCGGTGGACACCGCCTCGGCGGACCACCCGGGTCCGTCCACGCGGGCTCGCCCGAGCTGGCCCGGCCCGACGCGTTCCGCGAGCGCCTGCACGGTTGCCGGGTCCGGCCATCGGTCGTCGGCGTGCACCGTGACCCGGACGCGGGCCGATCGCACACCGACCGGCTCCGCGGCGCCCGGTTCGACGACGACGACGTCGGGCGGACCGTCGGCCGCGAGCCCCGGGATGAGCCGGGCCAGAGCGGCGTCCTCGCGCGCCTTCTCCGCCGCGGCCACCACCGGATCGAGCGCCCGGGCGCCCCAGTCCGGACCGTCGTGCCAGGCGACCGCGGCCGGTTCGTGGGCGAGCACCGCCCCGGCGTTCAGGGCCCGGAACCCGAACTCCCAGTCCTCCCCGCCGTAGCTGGTGAACGACTCGTCGAACCCGCCGACCTCGGCGAACAACGCGGCCGCAACGGCGAGGACGGCACTGATCACCCCTTCGTACGAGCGGCGCTCCAGGCGGGCCAGGTTGTCGGTCCGCCGGTGCAGGTCGGCCAGCCACTGCGGCGCGGGCAGTTCGGGCGGGCCGCCACTGTCGCCGGTCAGCCAACGGACCAGCCGCTCGGGCCGCCACTCGGTCAGGTCGGCGTGCCGCCGGTGTCCGGTGACCAGCGCGTCGGGCAACAGGGCCGGGAGCCGGGTCAGTTGCCGCAGATAGTCCGGGGTCGGGACGGTGTCACCGTCCAGAAAGCACAGCACGTCGCCGCGCGCGGCCCGGGCGCCGAGGTTGCGGGCGGCGCCGGCGCGGAAGCCCAAATCGTCCTGCCGTACGACGGCCCGCCGGATCGCCGGCGCCAGCGCAGCCAGGTCGGGGGGCTGCGGTGACCCGTCGTCGGCGACGACGACCTCGGTTCGTTCCGGTGGGTGCGTCTGCTGGGACAGCCCGGCCAGCACGAGATCCAGCCGAGCCTGGTCGGCGTAGTAGGGAACGACCACGCTCACCGACGGTGGCTCACCGGGCCACCGCCCGGCCATCAGGTCGGTGCGGTTGCCGGGCACGACGTACCGCCCGCCGGACAGGCAGAGGGGCTCGACCGCGGCCGGCGTCACGACCATGCCGTCAGCACCCCGTCGTACGCCGCGGCCACCTCCGCCGGCGACGGACCTACCCGGTCGCCACCCAGCCAGGTCCGCTCCGGTTCGGCGACCGCCTCCCGC
Source organism: Geodermatophilaceae bacterium (assembly GCA_013813215.1). Taxonomy (GTDB): domain Bacteria; phylum Actinomycetota; class Actinomycetes; order Mycobacteriales; family Geodermatophilaceae; genus JACCSC01. Next base: position 2,116 of record JACCSC010000193.1, read on the forward strand.
AACGCGGTGCTGAGCGAACCCTCGTCGCCGTAGCGCCACAGCGCGCCTGGATAGCGCTCGGTGAGTTCGCGGGTGTACGGCACGTCGGGGACCAGCGGCCGGCGCCCGGCGCCGAGCCAGGTGGCGATCGAACCCGAGGCCGAGACCTGCCGGTGCGGAGCGACCGGGACGCCGGCCCGGTGCAAGGCCTCCTGGAGTCCGGCGTCGGGCACGAACCCGGTGACGTGCAGGCACCGGCCGGCCGCCGCCGCCACTGTCTGCAGGGTGCCGACCAGGTCGTCGTGGCCGTCCGAAGGCCGCCCCAGAACGGTCAGACCGTACGACGACGGCAGGCCGGCCATGGCGCGCAGCACCTCGTCGTGTCCCTTGCCCGGATAGAGGAAGCCCAGCACTGTCACGTCACGGGCCGGCCGAATCTCCTCCGGTGGCGGGCCCGGCGGCTGCACCGGCAGCGGGATTACCTCCACCTGGCGCAGCTCATCGGCCAAGGCCTCGAGCCGCCGACGCTCGTGCCGGCTGCAGACCACCACGCCGGTGCAGGCGGCGGCGATCCGGCGGTAGACCACGTAGCGGCGGCGCCGCAATGCCTCGTCCGCCGCCGGGGTCTCCGCGGCGGTCCCCGGCAGGTCGTGCAGGGTGACCGACAGCCAGCTCCCCCTGGTGGCCAGTGCGGCCGCTATCCACTCGACGAGCTCGGCGGAGTCCTCGCAGCGCGCGCCGAAGAGCCGGTCGGTGTACTGCGTGTGCACCAGGGGGCAGCCTTGCAGGGGGGCGAGCACCGCGGCGGCATCGGCACGCAGCTCCGGCCAGCTGGTCCGGACCACCGGTCCGACCGCGTGGCGGTGCATCAGGGCGCCGACGAGGTCGGTCCCGAAGCGCACGACGCCGTGCTCGGCCTCCCCGACGAGCAGGTGCCCGGTACGGCTCATCGCCCGGCCGCCGCGGCGCGCTGGTAGAGCTCGAGATGCGCTCGCCGTACGGCGTCCCGCTCGGCCACCCGCTCCCGGGGGTCCGCGACGGTCACTGGCCCCGCGGTCAGGGCGGCCGCGACGGCCCCGGAAAGGGACGCCTCGTCGAGGCCACGCTGCTCGTGGTTGCCGTAGAGATGGACGGCCGGCCACTGTTCGGCGTAGAAGCCGCAGTCCGGTGCCACCACCCGGGTCCCGAGGTCGCGGCAGAGTTCGAGCCAGCCCGAGTGCGTGCCGAAGCGGTGCGGCAGGACCGAGACGTCCAGCCACTGCAGGTAGCGCACGAGGTCGGCATCGTCGAAGCGCTCGTGCACCCGCAGCTCCAGCCTGCCCTCGGCTGCACACCGGCGTACGCCTACCAGCTCGGGCCGGTCCACGACGTCGGGGTGCACGTCGACGACAAGTTCCCCGCCGGCCGCCTGAACCCCGCGGGCGGTGGCGGCGATGATGTGATCCGGCTCGATCACGTTGCGGCGCAGCGACTTCAGATGCACTCCCACCCTTCTCGACCACCCACTTCGAGAGGCAGCCGCCGGCGGATCGAGCAGCGCGGGATGCGGCAGCACGGTCGCGGCCCGCCGCCAGCAGCCGATGACGGCGGCCGCGCCCGGAGTCAGGGTGACGACCTCCGCCGCGGATTCCAGCAGGACCCTCAGCTGCCGGGTGTGCAGGCCCGGCGTGTCGTGGTGCGGGTTGCGCAGGTCGTGCACGGTGAGGACCAGCGGAACGCCGGACGCGCGCAGCTGCGCCGTCCAGTCGGCCAGCTGGGGCGGGCTCAGGTGGTCATAGCCGAAGTGCACGTGCGCGACGTCCATGTCCGCTACATGCTGGCGCAGCTGCGCCGGCTCCCACCACGGATGCGGGGCCCAGGGTTGTGCCGCGTCGACCGCGCCCGGAGACACCGGGCGCACCTCGGGCGGGCGGACCGCCTCGACGTACGGGTGGGTGGCCGGGAAGCTGGCGATCCGCAGGCCGGTCACGGCGCGGTCCGCAGCCAGGTGTCCGTCCGCGGGTCGTGCCGGACCAGCCCGAGCCGGGCGAACCCCTCGAGCCAGCCCTGCATCGGCCACCATCCCCAGCGACGGCGGAACAGCTCGCCGTTGCGCAGGACGTCGTCCAGGTGCTCCACCGGCGGCTGGGAGACCGGGTGGTGCTGGTGGTACGCCGTCGCCCCGCCCACCCAGCGCAGGCCCACCCCGGCCGCCGCGGCCGACTCCGCGAAATCGGTGTCCTCGCCGCCGTAGCCGACGTAGTCCTCGCAGAAACCGCCGACCGTGGCCCAGACCGTCGAGCGCACGGCGAAGGACAGCGACCAGAACAGCTGGTGCTCTCCGGGCAGGACCACCCCGTCGGGTGGCGCCGGCCGGGCCGGGTGCGGATCGGCCAGCTCGGGCAGGCGCTGCAGGTCGTACCCCGACGCAGGGGCGGGCGGGAGGTAGTGCACCGGGCCGCACAGCAAGTGCGCACCGTGCTCCGGATCCTGGGCCGCCTGCTCGTACCGGTCCAGCAGACCGGGTCCGGGGATGCAGTCGACGTCGAGGAAGACGAGCAGTTCGGCGTCCGCGGCCCGGGCCCCGGCGTTGCGCGCCGTCGCCAGCGGGAGCCCCGTGGTGGTCGCGGACACCGACACGACCGTCGCCGCCGACGACCGCCCGGGTACGCCGGCGATGTCCGGATCGCCCATGGCCACGACGACGTGGTGATCGGGTCGCCGCCGGCCGGCCTGCAGCCCGGCGTACTGCCGCCGGAGGTGGTCGTGCCGCCCGGCGGCGACGGTGATGACCGCGATCCGCATCAGTGCCTTGACCGGCCGACCGCAGCGATCACGGCGGCGGCGCTGCGTGCCGCGTCGGCGCCGCGCCAACGGGGCCAGCCGGTGCCGCCCAGGACCTGCGCCCGGGCCAGGGCCGACGGCCATTCGGCGGCGGTGGGCCAAGCAGCGGGTACGTGGGCGATTCCAGCGCCGGCCAGGGCCTGGGCGGTGCGCTCCTGTTCCCGGTACGGCCGGGCCTGCGGCAGGACGACGGCGGGTCGACCGGCCGCGGCCACCTCGGCCACCGCGTTCTGTCCGGCGTGGGTTACCACCACGTCGGCGGCACACAACGCGGGCCACGGGTCGTCAATCCAGGTCTGCTGCGGGTTGCCGGTGAGTACCTGCCAGTCCCAGGAGCCCGGCAGCTCGGCGTACTGCTCCGCGGTGATCTCGCTGCCGCCCGTGCCGCCGATCAGGACACCGCTTCGGCGTGCCCGCGGCGTGACGGCTGGCGCGAGGGGCCGGCCGTCGAAGCGTGACGCCGCCCCCACGAAGTGGGTACGGGCGGCGTGGGGCTGCAGCCAGGGCGGGTCGTACACCTCCTGCGGCCAGAAGGCCAGGATGGCGTCGGCCATCCCGAACGCCAGCTGGTGAGCCCGGTCCGCCCGATCACCGGGCAGGGCCACCACGACCACCGGGACGCCGAGCAGCCGGACGAGCGCGGCCACCTCGACCGACACGTCCACGACCACGACGCTCGGTCGGGCGGTCTCGATCCAGGCGGCGATCGCGCTCATCCGGTCCCGCAGTCCCGCGTCGTGGCGGGGCACCCAGTGCAGGGTCCCGTGCGCTGTCGGGTCCGCGGGTCCACCGGCGGCGTCGTCGCGGGCCAGCTGTACCCAACCGTCGCAGGGGGAGTGGCCCTCGGGCGGCGGCGGAAGGCTGGACAACCCGATCACAGGCTCGTCCAGATGCGCGGCGACGCCGCGCGCTCGGGTCAGATGGCCGCGGCCATGGTGGTGGACGTAGTAGCCGATCACGAGGCGCAGGCGGTCGCCGGGAGCAGTTCGCGGTAGATCGACTCGTACCGGTCGACCATCGCCTCCAGCGAGCAGGCTGACACCGCACGCCTGCGAGCGGCGGCGCGGGACAGCCCGCTGACGACGGGGACGGCGCGGGCCAGGGCCTCGACGTCGTCCGCAGCGACGAGCCGCCCGCAGTCCTCGGTCAGGATCTCCGGGATGCCGCCGCGGGCGAAGGCGGCCACCGGCGTACCGCAGGCCAACGCCTCGGCGACCACGAGCCCGTACGGCTCGTTCCAGCGCGGGGTGACCAGTACCGCGCTGGCCGCGCCCACCGCCTCGGCCAGCGCGGCGTGGGACAGGTGTCCGAGGTAGCGCACCGTCGGCCCCAGCCGGGGGGCGACCTCGGCGTCGAAGAAGGCGCGGTCGACGATGGGTCCGGCCAGGTGCAGCGGGCGACCGGCCAGCGCCGCGGCGGCGATGGCGAGGTCGGGCCCCTTCTCCGGCACCATCCGTCCGGTCCACAGCAAAGGCCCACCGCCGGGGCCGGGCCCCCACAGGGCGACGTCGACCCCGTTGGGGACGACCGAGACCGGGCCCGTGACATGACGCCATGCCGCCGCCGTGTGCGCGCTCACGGCAACGAGCCGGACCCCGCTCCCGGCGGTGACCTGCAGGGCGGACTCCAGCCAGGGTGTCGGCGGCGTGTGCAGCGTGGACACCATCGGTGTGCGCAGGGCCGGGGCCATCGCGATGGGCAGGTGATGCAGGCTGTGGTTGTGGACGAGGTCGAAGCGGCCGGCCTCCCCGTTGATCAGGCCCAGCATCAGCGTGAGGTAGGCGTGGTGCTCTTCCATGGCCAGCAACGGGGGCATGGACACGTCGGTACGGGCCAGGTCGCTGGGCCTGAAGGGCCTGACCCGGAGGCAGTCCGCGGAGAAGGAGGCGTCCGAACCGGGGGCGGCGAACAGAGCCACCTCGTGACCGCGGCGGCGTAGCTGTC
>JACCSC010000204.1 GCA_013813215.1 Geodermatophilaceae bacterium
GGGCGGGAGCCGATCCCCCGGCTCGACGACCTGCTGGCCGCCTGGCCGGAGGTCAAGTTCAACCTCGACGTCAAGGCGGTGGCGGCGGCCGAGCCGCTGGCCGAGGCGGTACGGCGCACCGGGACCCGGGACCGGGTCTGCCTCGCCTCGTTCTCGGCGGTCCGGCTGGCCCTGGTCAAGCGGCTGGTCGGCCCCGGCGTGTGCACGTCGCTGCCCACCCGGGCGGTGGCCGCGCTACGGCTGGCGTCGTACTCCCCCAGGGCGCTGGCCCGGGTGCGGCCGGCCGGTGACTGCGTCCAGATCCCGGTGACCTTCCGCGGCCGGTCGCTGTGCGACCCGCGGCTGGTGGCCGCGGCCCACGCCCGCGGGCTGCAGGTGCACGTCTGGACACTGGACACCGAGGCCGAGATCGACGCCGCGCTCGCCCTCGGCGTGGACGGGGTGATGACCGACCAGCCGGAGACGCTCAAGGCGGTACTGACCCGCCGCGGTTGCTGGACGGGTGGATGACCCGGCCGGACTGGGTCGATGCTGAGATCTCGGCGGTCTCCGGCCCGGACTGGCCGCTCTGGCCGGCCCTGCTGCGCTACGGCGCGCCGCTGATCTCGCTGTTCGGCCGGGTCCGGGTGAGCACGGACTTCGATCCGGCGCTGCGGCGCGGGCCGCTGCTCGTGGCGGCCAACCACATCGGCAACTTCGACACGGTCCTCGTGGCGGTGGCGTGCCGCCGGGTGGGCGTGGTACCGAAGTTCCTCGTGGCCCGCGGCATCATGGTGGCGCCGCTGATCGGCCCGGCGATGACCCGCGCGGGCCAGATCCGGGTCGACCGCGGCCGGCCGGACGCGCGGTTCGCGATGGATGTCACCGAGGCGGCACTGCGCCACGACGGGCACGTCGTGGCCTACCCCGAGGGGCGGATCAGCCTGGATCCCGAGCTGTGGCCCGAGCGGGGGCGCACCGGCCTGGCCCGGCTGGCGTTGCGTACGCGGGCGCCGGTCATCCCGGTCAGCCAGTGGGGCGCGCACGAGGTGACGGCCTACGAGGACAACGCGGCGATGTTCCGTACGACGCTCCGCTCGATCTGGCGCCAGCCGCGGCTGTCCGTGCACTTCGGCGTACCGGTCCCCCTCGACGACCTGGACGCCGGCCGGCACGGCGACGCCCACCGGGCCGCGCGGCGGATCGTCGCGGCTATCACCGCCGGGCTGGCTCCGCTGCGGTCCCACGAAGCCGGCCCGCCGCGATACCGCGACCCGACCCGTCCCGTGGTCCGGGGCGGTACGGCGGCCTTCCCCGGCGGCCTGGCCCCGCCCGGGCTGTTCGTGCCGCGCTGGACCGCGGAGGGGCAGGCTGAGAGGGTGCCCGCGTGACCACGGGAGCCGATGCGCAGGTCTCGCCGCAGCTACGGCGGGAGCGCCGGGGCTGGTACTTCTACGACTTCGCGACCTCGGTGTTCTCCACCTCGGTGGTCACCGTGTTCCTGGCGCCGTACCTGACCGAGATCGCCGAGGCCGCCGCCGACGAGCGCGGCCAGGTCTACCCGCTGGGCATCGGCGTACCGCCCGGGTCCTTCTTCGCCTACGTCTTGTCCTTCTCCACCCTGATCCAGGTCCTGTTCCTGCCGATCCTGGGCGCGATCGCGGACCGGACTCAGCGCAAGCGGGAGATGCTCGCGGTCTTCGCCTACCTGGGCGCCTTCGCGACGATGGGCCTGTTCTTCGTGGCCGACGAGCGCTACCTGCTCGGCGCCGGCCTGTTCATGCTGGCCAACCTGGCCTACGGCGCCTCGATCGTCATCTACTACTCGTTCCTGCCCGAGATCGCCGGGCCGAACGAGCGCGACGACGTGTCCAGCCGCGGCTGGGCGTTCGGATACCTCGGCAGCGGCATCCTGCTCGCGCTGAACCTCGTCCTGTTCCTGAACGCCGAGGCGCTCGGCGTGTCCGACGGGACGGCGGTGCGGATCTGCCTGCTGTCAGCCGGCGGCTGGTGGGCGATCTTCGCGGCGGTCACGGTGGCCCGGCTGCGCCGGCACCAGCCGCGGCAGGGCCAGGAGCGCGGCACCGCGATCCTGACCGGCGGTTTCCGCCAGCTCGCGCACACCTTCCGGGACATGCGTCGCTACCCCAAGACGCTGCTGTTCCTGGCCGCGTTCCTGCTCTACAACGACGGGATCCAGACCGCGGCCAACGTGGCCGGTCAGTACGGCGAGCGCGAACTGGGCCTGGAGCGCAGCGTGCTGATCTCGGCCATCCTGCTCGTGCAGTTCGTGGCCATCGGGGGGGCGCTGCTGATGGGCCGGATCGCCAAGGTCTACGGCGCGAAGCGCACCATCCTCGGCGGCCTCGGGGTGTGGGTCGGCGTGCTGGCGATGGCCTACTTCCTGGCCGAGGGCGACGCGCTGCAGTTCTACCTCCTCGGCGTCGTGCTCGGGCTGGTCCTCGGCGGCAGCCAGGCGCTGTCCCGCTCGCTGTACAGCCAGCTCATCCCGCCGGGCAAGGAGGCGGAGTACTTCAGCTTCTACGAGATGTCCGACCGCGGTACGTCGTGGCTGGGGCCGTTCCTGTTCGGCCTCACCTTCCAGCTGACCGGTTCCTACCGCGACGCCATCGTCTCCCTCGTGATCTTCTTCGTCCTCGGCGCGGCGATCTTAGCCCTGGTGCCGGTGCGCGAGGCGATCCGGGAGGCGGGCAACGCCGTACCGGAGAAGGTGTGACGCACCAGGAGCCCGAGGTAGGCGCCGCGACGGGTGCGCTGGCGGCCGTGCCGGCCGCGGGAAATCGCCGGTCGCTGCCGATGCCGGCGCACCTGCGTTTCTATCTCGGCCCGATGGATTGCGGTAAGTCAACGCTTGCATTGCAAATCGATCACAATCACGCCCGTCAGGGGCGCTGCGGACTGGTCCTGACCCAGGGCGACCGGAGCGCGAACCCGCGAATCACCACCCGGGTCGGCATGTCCCGCGCCGCGGTCGAACTGGACTCCTCCACCGACCTTCGCGAGCTCGTCCGCCGGCAGTGGGCGGCCGGTCAGCGGGTGGACTACCTGATCGTCGACGAGGCGCAGTTTCTCAGCCCGGAGCAGGTCGAGCAACTGGTCGACCTGGTCGACGACTCGCATGTCGACGTCTACGCCTTCGGCCTGGCCACCGACTTCCGGAGTCGTCTTTTCCCTGGTAGCCAGCGACTTTTCGAGCTCGCGGACACGGTTGTAGCGCTCCAGGTGGAGGTGCTGTGCTGGTGTGGCCGGCCCGGCGGCTTCAACGGCCGCGTGGTCGGCGGCGCGCTGGTCCGCGAGGGCGAGCAGGTAGTGATCGCCGACACAGCGACCTCGGCCGAAACCCGTTACCAGGTGCTGTGCCGGCGCCATTATCGTGGCGGCGAGCTCGGTCCCAGCCGGCCGGAGGAACCGCAACTGCCGTTGTCGTGAACTCTCGGCGTTCGAAGTACGTAAGGACGGGTAGTGAACCGGAACACGGTTCGCGACCGAACGACGGGGTATACCAGTGGGAATCATTCCCCGGCAATGTCCGTTGAACCGACAGCCACGGCGGCTCGACGCTCGAAGAATCGCACCGCCCGCTCGTCACTTTCGGAAGGACCACGCACATGGCCGAACGCACCCTCCGCGGGAGTCGGCTCGGCAGCATCAGCTACGAGACCGACCGCAACGCCGAGCCCGCCGCGCGCCAGACCAGCGAGTACCGCTGCCCCAAGGGCCACAACTTCACCGTCCCGTTCTCCGACGAGGCTGACGTTCCGTTGGTGTGGGAGTGCCGGCTGGACGGCAGCATCGCCAAGCTGGTCAACGGGGCCGAGGCGGAGACCAAGAAGGGCAAGCCGCCGCGCACGCACTGGGACATGCTCCTGGAGCGCCGGTCGGTGGCCGACCTCGAAGAGGTGTTGGCCGAGCGGCTGGAGCACCTGAGGGGCCGGCGCAGCCGTAGCGCGTAGGCGTCCACCCGCAGCACCAGCGCACCTCGCGAGCTGGATCCAGGGCCGTGACCTTCGGGTCGCGGCCCTGGGGCTTGTCCGGACCGGATTGGCCTACGACATCCACACTGTGCGGGGCGCGCAGTGCGACAACGGCGGCTGATGCGCGTCACTATTGACGCGCTTCAGCCGCCACTGTCAGCGTGGGTCGGCCGGCGGGCTGACTTCTCCCTCGATCACCGGCGGGATGCCGCGGCCGGGACGAAAGCGCAGCACCGGGGGCAGCCGCCGGATGACCAAGGCGAGGATGCCGGTCCGCAGCAGCGCGCGAGTCGGCGGGAACAGGCACAGCAGGCCCACGATGTCGCTGAGGAACCCGGGCAGCAGCATCAGCAGGCCGCCGAGGAAGACCAGTATCCCGTCGGCGATCTTCTTGTGCGGCGCGCGCCGGTCGGCCTGCGCCTTGCGCATGGCACGCAGCGCCTTGGCGCCTTCACGCTTGAGCAGGTAGCCGCCGAGCAGGGAACTGGCGATGAGCAGCAGGATCGTGGGCAGCGCCCCGAGCCAGCTGCCCACGACGATGATCAGGTAGATCTCTACGGCGACCAGCGCCAGCAGGATCAGCAAGGGCATGTCAGCTCCCGCCTCGCGTCCCGTTCCGGTGGGGCAGCCGGGCCCGCAACCGGGCGCCGCGGTTGGTCAGCGCCCACAGCGTCACCTTGACCAGCGCCTCCCCCACGATCGACCCGCTCATCTTGCTCTGCCCCAGGGTGCGCTCACGGAACGTGATCGGCACCTCGGCGACCCGGAAGCCGGCCCGCCAGGTACGCCACGCGAGGTCGACCTGGAAGCAGTAGCCCGCCGAGGACACCTCCTCCAGCGGTAAGGCCCGCAGGACGTCGGTCCGGAAGGCCCGGTAGCCGCCGGTCGCGTCACGCAGCGGCAACCGGAGCACCAGCCGGGTGTAGGCGTTGCCGCCGCGGGACAGCGCGCGCCGCCAGCCCGGCCAGTCCACCACCGCTCCCCCGGGCATCCAGCGCGAGCCGAGCACGAGGTCGGCACCGGCCAGCGCGGTGAGCAGCGCGGGCAGCTGCGCCGGGTCGTGCGACCCGTCGGCGTCCATCTCGACCACGGCGTCGTACCCCCGGTCGATCGCCCAGCCGAACCCGGCTTTGTACGCCGCACCCAGGCCCTGCTTGCCCGGCCGGTGCAGGACGTGCACGTGCGGGTCCGCGGCAGCCAACTCGTCGGCGGCCGCGCCGGTACCGTCCGGCGAGTTGTCGTCCACGACGAGGACGTCCGCCGCGGGGACGTGGGCGCGGACACCGGATATCGCCGTGGGCAGGTTCGCCAGCTCGTCGTACGTCGGGATGATGACCAGCACCCGCCCGACGGCGGTGCTCACCGCACCCGCCGAGAACTGGCCATACCCGCCAGCAGCGCGATCAGGCCCAGGCCGGTCAACACCCACTCCGGTCCGCTGCCGAGCCGGCTGGCCAGCGTGCGGTCGGTGCGCAGGGTGATCTGCTCGACGAACACTGCGGGCTCGAACAGGCCGGACTGCGCGACCACCTCGCCATCCGGCTCGATGACCGCGCTGACCCCGCTGGTCGAGCTGACGAGCACGCTGCGGCCGTGCTCGACCGCCCGCAACCGGCCCATCGCGAGCTGCTGGTAGGTCTCGTCGGTGTAGCCGAACGTCGCATTGTTCGTCTGGATGACGAGCACCGTGGCGCCGGCGTCCACGACGTCGCCCGCGAGGCGGTCGTAGGCGACTTCGAAGCAGATCAGGTCCCCGACGGTGACGCCGTTGACGTCCAGGGTGCCGGGCCGATCACCGCCGACGAAGTCCCGCGGGACCTCCTCGACCAGGGGGATGAACCGCTCCAGGGTCGAGCGCCATGGGATGTACTCCCCGAAGGGCACCGGGTGCCGCTTGAGGTAGGTCTGCCCCGGCCCGGTCACCGGGTCCCACACGATGGCGAGGTTGCCGAGGGTGTCGTCGTCGTTGACCTGGACCGCGCCGACCAGGATCGGTACGCCGATCGCCTGGGCGGCCCGGTCGATCTGCTCGGCGGCGTCCGGATTGCGGTACGGGTCGATGTCGGAGGAGTTCTCCGGCCAGATCACGAGGTCCGGCCGGGTTTCCTGCCCGGCGGCGACCCGCTCGGCGAGGTCGAGGGTCTGCTGGACATGGTTGTCCAGCACGGCGCGGCGGGTGGCGTTGAAGTCCAGACCGGGCTGCGGGACGTCGCCCTGGACGACGGCGACGGTCACCTGCGCCGCCTCGGGGTCGGCCGCAGGCAGCGGTAGGAGGAGGCCGACCACGGGCAGGGCCAGCGCGGCCACGGCGAGGCCCGCCGCCGGGGCGAGCCGGGCCCGATGGACAACGGCGGCGGCCAGGAGGGTTCCGCACAGCGCCACGACGAAGCTCAGCAGGGGCATGCCGCCGTAGGCCACCCACTGGGTGAAGGCGCTGTCGGACTGGCTGGCCGCGAGCCGCCCCCAGGGGAAGCCGCCGAGGAACCAGCGTCCGCGCAGCGCCTCGTCGGCCACCCAGAGACAGGCCGCCCAGACCGGCCAGCCCGGGAGGCGCTGGACGAAGGGCAGCGCGGCGCCGACCAGGATGAGGTACGTCGCCTGCCAGACCGACAGCAGCAGCCAGGGCCAGGCACCGACGTACACCCCCGTCCAGCTCAACAGCGGGACGAGGTAGGCCAGGCCGACGACGAATCCCAGCCAGGCGCCGGCGCGAGCCCCGCGGCCGTGCACGGCCAGGCTGAGCAGCATCGGTCCGAGAACGGCCAGCGGCCACACGTCGTACGCCGGGAAGGCCAGCCACAGGGCCACTCCCCCGGCCGCGGCCAGCAGCGTGGGCAGCCCGCGGCGGGACACGAACGGCGGCCGGGCGGGACGGGGCGCCGGGGGCGGC
>JACCSC010000225.1 GCA_013813215.1 Geodermatophilaceae bacterium
GAGGCCGAAGACACCGTGTTGCGGCTCCGCTCGGCGGTCGACGCGGTGGGCACCGACGTCCTCGTCGGGGGCGGGACCGCCGTGGTCTACGACATCAGGCAGGCCTCCGCCCGCGACACCTTGGTGATCATCCCGGCGATCCTAGTCGTCATCCTGGTCGTGCTGGTCCTGCTGCTGCGAGCTGTGGTCGCGCCGGTCCTCCTGGTGGCGACGGTCGTGCTGTCGTTCCTGGCCACGTTGGGCGTCTGCGCCCTCGTGTTCGACAACGTCTTCGGCTTCGCGGGGGCCGATCCCTCGTTCCCGTTGTTCGCCTTCGTGTTCCTCGTCGCCCTGGGTATCGACTACAACATCTTCCTGATGACCCGCGTCCGTGAGGAAGCGCGCATCCACGGCACGAAACAGGGCACGCTCCGGGGGCTGGCCGTGACCGGCGGCGTCATCACGTCGGCCGGAGTGGTCCTGGCGGCCACTTTCTCAGCACTGGGTGTCCTGCCCCTCGTGCCGTTCGCCGAGCTGGGCTTCGCCGTGGCGTTCGGTGTCCTGCTGGACACCCTGGTCGTCCGGTCGCTGCTGGTTCCCGCTCTCGTGCACCAGCTCGGCGACAAGGTGTGGTGGCCCGTCGGGCTCCGCCCGCCGGGCGCGCGCCGCGCGTGAGCTCCCTGGTGGCGCCGGCCGCACGCTAGCCGTGGTGCCGACATCGACCAGAAAGGGGTACGCCGCCCTCGTCGGTCGGTTGCGCGCGGCGGGCTGCGTCTTCGCCGAGGACGAGGCGCGGCTGCTGCTCGCGGCCGCGTCGACCTCGGCTCAGGTCGAGGCCCTGGTCGCCCGCCGGGTGGCCGGCGAGCCGCTGGAGCACGTCCTGGGCTGGGTGAAGTTCTGCGGCCGGCGGATCCTGGTCGAGCCGGGGGTATTCGTACCGCGGCGACGTACCGAGTTCCTCGTCCGCTCGGCGGTGGCACTGCCCGCCCGGGTCGTCGTCGACCTTTGTTGCGGCTCCGGGGCAGTGGGCGTGGCCGTGGCTGCCGCGCTGGTCGGCGCGCAGCTGCACGCGGTGGACATCGACCCGGTCGCGGTGCGCTGCGCCCGCCGCAACGTCGTACCGATCGGGGGCCAGGTCCACGCGGGCGATCTGTTCACTCCGCTCCCGGCCGACCTACAGGGGCGGGTCGATCTGGTGGTGGTCAACGCGCCCTACGTGCCGACCGACGCGATCGCATCCATGCCGCCGGAGGCGCGCCTGCACGAGCCGCGGGTGGCGCTGGACGGCGGCGCGGACGGGCTGGACGTCCACCGCCGGGTCGCCGCCACGGCCCCGCAGTGGCTGGCGCCGGGCGGGCGGTTGCTGATCGAGACGAGCCGTCAGCAGGCCTCGGGTACGGCGGCGTTGCTCGCGGGCGCCGGGTTCGCCGTACGGATGGCCCGGTCCGCCGAACTGGACGCCACCGTCGCCATCGGCATCATGCTGCTCTGACCACGGAAGTGGCTAGTTCTCCACCCGGAACCGGAATCGGGTGGCGTCGGTGGGGAAGTTGAACCAGGCCATCGCCACGTGCGGGGTGAACATCCGCAGGCCGCCGCCGTACTCGCCGGCCCAGGAGTCCGCCGTCGGCTCGTAGCCGTCCTTGTGGTACTTGCTGAACGCCTCGGCCAGCCGTGCCCCCAGATCGTCCGCATCGGCGCGGCTTTCCTCGCTCACGCCCTCGAGGATGACGCTCTGCTTGCCGTCCTCCAGGTTGAGCGTGCAGGCCGGGTTGACGCTCAGGTTGCGCGCGTGCCGGGTGGTCGGCGCTCCGTCGTAGTAGAAGCGCGAGTCCAACCACACCCCCCACCTCGGGACGACGTGCGGTCGACCGTCGGGCCGCACGGTGGCCAGCCAGTAGTGCTCCGCGGCGAGCAGTCGCACCTCGACCGCCGACCAGTCCAGCAGGCCCTCGGTGCTGTCGGGCAGGCCGTAGCCCGCCGGGAACTTCGGCCGCTCTCGGATCGGATCCTGTCCAGTCATGGCGCGCAGGCTAGCCGTGCGGGCCGACAGTTTCGCGGTGCCCGAGTTCGGTGATGATGGCGCGCGCGGCGCGGGCGCCGCTGGCCATCGCGCCCTGCAGGGACGGCGTGTCCCGATGGTCGCCGGCGACGTACCGCCCGTCACCGAGATCGACCGGCCTGCGCAGGTCGCCCAGCGGCGGTTCGGCGGCCGGCAGCGCCGCCGGGACGCTGACCAGCTCGAGCAGCTCCCAGTCCGCAGCGGCCGCACCGTGCAGGGTGCACAGCTGGCGTCGGACGTCTGCCTCCGGGGCCGGTTCAGGGCCGAGCGACGAGCTGCTGATCAGCGCCCGGCCGTCCGGGCTGTACGACGGCGCGGCGTTGGTCAGCACTATCGAGTTGACCAGCGGGCCGGTGCGCTCGCCGTCGAGCACGAGCAGCGGCTCACGGCGGGAAGGCTCGGGGGCGACGTGGTAGTACGTCGTGACGGCCCGCAGGGCCGGAGCCGGGCCCAGGTCGGGCAACAGCCGGTGCGCCGTCGCCGGGTCGGTTGCGACGAGGATTGCCCGGCACGTCGTCGTACCGCCCTGGGTGTCCGCGGCGCCGGGGCGCACTGCGGTCACTGCCGTGTCGAGTTCGACGGGGAACCCGGCCGCGAGCTGGCGCGCGATGGCGGCCATGCCGTACGCCGGGACGCCCACCGTGCCGCGGGCGAAGGACCGCCACACCAGGTCGACGAAGTGGCTGGACGTCGCGAGGGTGTCCTCCAGCAGCACGCCGGACAGGAACGGGCGCACGAAGCGATCGATCATCCGGTCCGAGATGCCCCAGCCGCGCAGGGCGTCGTACGCCGAGGTCTCCGGCCGCTCCAGTAGCCGGGCCACCGGGAGGACGGCGGCCGAGCCGACCAACGCGGCGAGCCGGAGCTTGTCGAGGGTGCTCCCGATCGGCGCGGACACCGTGCCGAGCGCGTCGAGCGGTGCCCGGCGCGGATCGGCGACCCGGTGCAGGCGGCCCCCTAGGTGGACCAGCGCACCCGGATCGAAGGCCTGCACCTGCAGCGCGGGGACGTCCAGCTCGCGCTGCACCCGCGGGTAGGACGTGTTGAGAACCTGGAAACCGCGATCGAGCCGGAACCCGTCGACCACGTCGGTCGCGACCCGGCCGCCCACGCGGTCGCCCGCCTCGAGCACCCGGACGTCGAGCCCGGCTCGGCGCAGCGCCCGGGCCGCGACCAGTCCGGCCAGCCCCGCCCCGACGACGACGACATCGGTATCGGGCACCGGCCGAGCCTACGCAGCGGGTCCCGTCAGCCTGTGGACAACGTCAGCGAGGGCGGCCGATGCCTCCTAGCCTGACCCGATGGCAGCGTGGTCCAAGGACGTGGGGGAGTACCGGATCGAGGAACTGATCGGGTACGGCGGCTGCGGTGAGGTGTGGCGAGCCCGGCATCGCGACACCGGAGAGTCCGTGGCCCTGAAGTGGCTGCGCGGCGGCGGGCCGGAGCTGCGCGAGCGGCAGCTGCGCGAGGCCAGCCTGCTCGCGGCGGTCAACCACCCGCACCTGGGCCGGCTGCGCGAGGTGCTCCTCGACCGGGGGGACCCCGTGCTCGTGCTGGACCACCACGCCGGCGGCAGCCTGGCCGCGCTGCTCGCCCGCCGCCGGCGGTTGCGTCCCGGCGAGGTCGTCTCGGTGATCTCCCCGGTGGCCGCCGCACTGGCCTACGCCCACGACGAGGGCTTGGTGCACGCGGACGTCACGCCGGGCAACGTGTTGTTCACTGCGGCCGGCCGACCCGTCCTCACCGACCTCGGCGTGGCCCGGGTCCTGGGTGAGGACGCCGATCTGCACGCCACGCCGGAGTACGTCGACCCGCAGGTCGCCCGCGGTGGTGCACCGACCGCCGCGTCGGACGTCTTCGGCCTGGCCGCGGTGGCCTTCCACGCCCTGGCCGGGATCCCGCCGTGGAACGCCTCGGGCGCCGAGGCGACGATGGCCGTGGCCGCCGACGGCGTGCTGCCTGACCTGCGGCGACTGGCACCGGACGCCCCGAAGGAGCTGCTCGAGACCGTCCTGCGCGCACTGTCGGCGGAACCTGAATTGCGGGGGACCGCGGCGGAGTTCGCGCTCGACGTGCGGCACGCCTGCGAGCCGGAGGCGGTGGCCTTCGCGGTCGATGCCCGGGGCGCCCCCCGCCCACCGAGCCGGACCGGGCCGGTGACGCAGGGCGTTCGGAGCCCGCG
>JACCSC010000231.1 GCA_013813215.1 Geodermatophilaceae bacterium
CTGTCACGCTGGCCAACTGGGTGGCCAAGACGGCAAACCTGTGGCAGGACGGCCTCGACGTCGAGCCCGGGCAGCGCGTCGCAGTCCTGCTGCCGCCGCACTGGCAGACCGCGGCGGTACTCCTCGGTGCCTGGGCGGTGGGCGCGACGGTCACCGAGACTCTCCCCGCCAGCGCGGTGGCCACCGATGAGGGACGGCTGGCCGAGGTGCTCGATGAGGACGGGGCTCCAGCGGTGCTCGGTTTGTCGCTGCACCCCTTGGTCGCTCGACTGCCGCGGCCTTGGCCGGGGGTCACCGACTTCGCCGATGCCCTCCTGTACGGCGACGAGTTCGTTGCCTACACACCGCCCGATCCGGCGGCCGTGGCACTCGAGGCGGGCAGCCTCATGCTGACCGCGGCCGGCCTGGTCGATGCGGCCGCTGCGTTTGTCACGCAGCTGGAACTGTCCGCCACGGACCGGCTGCTGGTCGATGTCGACCTGGCCAGGGACGCCGGGCCGGTCGCATGGCTGCTGGCTCCACTGGCGGCTGGAGCGTCCATCGTGTTGTGCCGCAACGCCGATCCGGCCGCGCTGCCGCGACGCGCCGAGAGCGAGCGGGTGACCGTCACGTTGGGCCTGCACGTCGACGGCGTCCGGGCGGCCGGCGGCTGAGTTATTCCCCAGGGGGCTCACGCCCCCCGGACCCCCTGCTCAGGGGGGCGCCGCCCCCCTGACACCCCCCGCCGGGGGCGCGGCCCCGAACCGCGGGGAACCGCAACGCTCTACCATCCGGACTCGGGCAGCACCGCTCGGATCGTCAGGAGGACGTGTGGACAAAGTCGTCGGCAGCCCGGCCGAAGCCGTCTCCGACATCCCCGACGGCGCCTCGCTCGCGGTCGGCGGGTTCGGCCTGTGCGGCGTACCGATCCAGCTCATCGCCGCACTGCACGAGCACGGCGTCGGCGACCTGGAGACGGTCTCCAACAACTGCGGAGTCGACGGGGAGGGCCTGGGCGTCCTGCTCATGGCCAAGCGGATCCGCAAGACCACCGGCTCCTACGTCGGGGAGAACAAGGAGTTCGAGCGGCAGTTCCTGCAGGGCGAGCTCGAGGTCGAACTGACCCCGCAGGGCACGCTCGCGGAGCGGCTGCGCGCCGGTGGCGCCGGCATCCCGGCGTTCTTCACCCCGGCCGGGGTCGGTACCCAGGTCGCCGAGGGCGGCATCCCGTTGCGCTACAACACCGACGGCACCGTCGCGCAGGCCAGCGAGCCCAAGGAAGTCCGGGTCTTCGACGGCGTCCAGTACGTCCTGGAGCGCAGCATCGTCACCGACTACGCGCTGGTGCGGGCGGCCAAGGGCGACCGGCACGGCAACCTGGTCTACGACTTCTCCGCGCGCAACTTCAACCCGCTGTGCGCCATGTCCGGCCGCATCACCATCGCCGAGGTCGAGGAACTCGTCGAGCCCGGCGAGCTCGACCCCGTCGACGTCCACACGCCGGGCGTCTTCGTCCAGCGGGTGGTGGTCGTCGGCGAGGACGGCAAGCGGATCGAACGCCGGACCGTTCGCAGCCGCACCGAGGAGAGCTGACATGGCGCTGAGCCGCACCGAACTCGCGGCCCGGGTGGCCCAGGAGCTGCACGACGGGCAGTACGTCAACCTCGGCATCGGCCTGCCGACCCTGGTCCCGAACTATGTTCCGGACGGAGTTCATCTCGTCCTGCAGAGCGAGAACGGCATCCTGGGCGTCGGCCCGTACCCCTACGACGAGGACGTCGACCCCGACCTGATCAACGCCGGCAAGGAGACCGTGACCGTCCTGCCGGGGGCGAGCTTCTTCGACTCGGCCCTGAGCTTCGGGATGATCCGCGGCGGGCACATCGACGTGGCCATCCTCGGGGCCATGCAGGTGTCCCGCCACGGCGACCTGGCCAACTGGATGATCCCCGGCAAGGTGGTCAAGGGCATGGGCGGGGCGATGGACCTGGTCCACGGCGCCAAGCGGGTGATCGTGATGATGGAGCACGTCGCGCGCGACGGGTCGCACAAGATTCTCGAGGAGTGCACGCTGCCGCTGACCGGCCGGACGTGTGTGCAGCAGGTGGTCACCGACCTGGGGGTCATCGACGTGACCGACGAGGGGCTGGTGCTGCGCGAGCTGGCGCCTGGCGTCCGGCTGGACGACGTGCGCGCGGCGACCGGCGTGGATCTGCTGGCCGCCGACTTGCTGACTGAGGTGCAGGTCTGACGACTGCCCCGCCCGGCTCCGTCCAGTCCGCTCCTGTTGTGTGCTCCCGGCCGGAGCCGGGCTCATGACCTTCTCGGTCGTCGCCCGCGACCCGGAGACCGGCCGGCTGGGGGTCGCGGCGGCCAGCGCCGTGCTCGCGGTCGGCCGCACAGTTCCGTGGGCGCGAGCCGGGGTCGGGGTGGTGGCCACCCAGGCCTTCCCCAACCGCGGGTTCGGCCCCGTCGGCCTGCGGTCGCTCGCCCAGGGTCGACCCGGGCCGGCCGTGCTGGCCGCGCTGCTGGCCGCGGACCCGCAGCGGGCCGACCGCCAGGTCGCCGTCCTCGACGCCTCCGGTGCGGTGGCAGCCTGGACGGGCGGCGGCTGCATCCCCGCCTGCGCGGACGTGCAGGGCGAAGGGTTCAGCGTCCAGGGCAACATGCTGGCCTCGCGCAGCGTCGTACCGACGATGGCAGCGACGTACGCCGGGACCGGCGGCGGCTTCTCGGCCCGGCTGCTCGCCGCCCTGGTGGCCGCGGACGAGGCCGGTGGCGACATCCGCGGTCGCCAGTCCGCCGCGCTGCTGATCGTCGGACCCGAGCGGGACGACGACACGCAGCCCGTCGAGGTCGACCTGCGGGTCGATGACCACGCGGACCCGATCGGCGAACTCCAGCGGCTGACGGCCTTGCAACGGGCCCTGGAGGACGGGGACTGGGAGACGCTGCAGCACGCGGCGTACGGCGGGCTGCGCGAGTTGTACTCGGCCCTGGCCGCGGCCCGTCGCGGCGACGTGGACCAGGCCCGGTCGGCGCTGAACCTGCTGCGCCGGGAACCCGGCTGGGACGCGCTGCTGCGCCGGATGCGGGCGGCGGGCCGGCTCGACCACGCCGGCGAGTTGCTCGACTGATGGCCGGCAACCGCGAGGGCTCCATCCCGCTGGCCGCCTGGGTCGCCCTCGGCGCGTTCGTCGCGCTGCTCACCTTCTGGGCGATCATGACCCCGGCCTACCGCGCGCCAGACGAGCCGCAGCACGTCAGCGCGGCGCTCGGGATCGCGCAGGGCGAGGGCTGGCCGCGGCCCGCCGCGGCCGAGATCGACCCGGGCGTGCTGCGCAGCGCGGTCCTGGCCGGCTTCCTCACCACGCCGGACCAGCCGACGTCGCGCGGCAACACGCTGCCCGGCGTGCACGTCGCGACCGGCCGGAGCACGCCGCCGCTGTACAGCGCGGTCGAGCCCACTCCGGTCGACCAGCGCCCGCCGTACGACGCCCTCGAGGGCCCGACCGGCTTCACCAACCAGATGACCCAGCATCCTCCGGCTTACTACGCCGCCCAGGCCGCGGTGTACATCGCGCTCGGCGCGGACGACTGGCGTTGGGACCGCCAGCTGATGCTCATGCGGCTGGTCAGCGTGGCCATGGTGGGCTGGCTACCGCTGCTGGCGTTCCTGACCGCGCGCCGGTTGTCCGGGTCGGCCGTCGTCGGCAGCGCGGCGGCGTACCTGCCCCTGGCCGTCCCGCAACTGGCGCACGTGGGATCCAGCGTCGGCAACGACGCGCTCGTGATCCTGCTCGGGGCGGTGCTCGTCACGGCGCTGACCTACCTGCTGACCGGTTCCCGGCATACGCTGACCCTCGTCGCGGTGGCGGTGTCCCTGGGTCTGGGCCTGCTGACCAAGGGCCTGGTGCTCCCGCTCGTGCCGGCCACGGCGGTGGCCCTCGTCCTCGGGCTGCGCCGCACCGGCCTGAGCTGGTCGGCGACGGCCCTGCGCAGCCTGCTCACGCTGACCGGCGCCTTTGTGATCGGCGGCTGGTGGTGGCTGCTCAACCTGCTGCGCTACGGCACCCTGCAACCGAACGGTCAGGGCGTCGACCGGCCTCGGGCCGCCCCGTCGGTCGGCGTGCTCGACTTCGCCGGCCGTTTCGTCGAGCAGGTGAACACCAGCTTCTGGGGCAACTTCGGCTGGCTGGAGCTGCCGCTGCCGGGGCTGGTCACGACCGGCCTGGCCGTCATCGCGGCAGTGCTCGTCGTCGCCGCGTTCGCCGACCGGGCGGCGCGGGTCCCGCTGCTCGTCCTGGGCCTGCTGCCGCTGGTGTCGGTGGTCGCGTTGTTCGTGTCGCTGTACGCCGTCCACCTGCGCGACGGCCGCTTCAACGGAACCCAGGGCCGCTACCTGTTCGGCTCCCTCATGGTGCTGCTGGCCGCCGCCGCGATCGGCGGGTCCGTCCTGGGCCGGCTGGCCAGAGTGCCCGACCGATGGCTGGTCCCGCTCGTGGCGCTCGGGTGTGCCGCCGTCGCGGCGTACGGCGGGTGGACGGCCTTCGCCGGTTTCTACCTCGACACGGGCATCGACCGGTCGGCGGCCTGGGCCACGATGACGGCCTGGTCGCCCTGGCCGGGTTGGCTGGTCACGGCACAGCTGGCGCTAGTGCTCATCTTGCTCGTCGCCGGCGCGGTGTCTGCGATGCTGACCGCGCCCGCACGTCGGGGCCCTGTCGACCACGGAGGTACTGCGTGACCCGGGTGGGAGTGCCCCGCGAGTCCGGCGGGGGCGAGCGACGGGTGGCGTTGGTACCCAAGATCGTCAGCGCGCTCACCGGCAAGGGACTGGAGATCGTCGTCGAGGCGGGAGCCGGTGAGTCCGCGCTCGTGCCGGACACGGCGTACGAGGAAGCCGGTGCGTCCATCGGCGACCCCTGGGGCTGCGATGTCGTCCTCAAGGTGGCGCCGCCCACCGAGGACGAGATCGGCAAGTTGCGCCAGGACGCCGTGCTCATCGGGTTCCTGGCCCCCAGGAGCAAGCCGGAGACGATCGAGGCGCTCCGGGCGGCCGGGGTGACGGCGTTCGCGATGGAGGCGGTCCCGCGGATCTCCCGGGCCCAGTCCATGGACGCGCTGTCCTCCCAAGCCAACGTGGCCGGCTACAAAGCGGCGCTGCTCGCGGCCGACCTGTCCACGCGCTTCTTCCCGATGCTGACCACGGCGGCCGGGACGGTGAAGCCGGCCACCGTGCTCGTGCTCGGCGTCGGGGTGGCCGGCCTGCAGGCGCTGGCGACGGCCAAGCGGCTCGGTGCGCGGACGACGGGGTACGACGTCCGCCCCGAGGTCGCCGACCAGGTCCGCTCGCTCGGCGCCCAGTGGCTCGATGTCGGGATCGACGCGAGCGGTGAAGGCGGTTACGCGCGCGAGCTGAGCGAGCAGGAGCGGGCCGACCAGCAGCAGCAGCTGACCGAGGCGACGTCGACGTTCGACGTGGTCATCACCACGGCCCTGGTCCCCGGCCGGCCGGCACCGCGGCTGGTCACCGCGGCCGCCGTCGAGGGGATGCGCCCGGGCAGCGTGGTCGTCGACCTGGCCGGGGAGACCGGCGGCAACTGCGAGCTGACCGAGCCGGGGCAGACGGTGGTCAAGCACGGCGTCACGATCGCCTCGCCGCTGAACCTGCCCGCGGCCATGCCCGAGCACGCCAGCGAGCTGTACGCCCGCAACGTCTCGGCGCTGCTGGAGCTGATGCTGGACGACGACGGCGCGCTGGCGCCCGACTTCGGTGACGAGGTCCTGGCCAAGAGCTGCGTCACTCGCGAGGAGAACCACTGATGGACGCCGGGCTCTTGGCCAACCTCGCAATTCTGGTCCTGGCCGGGTTCGTCGGCTTCGCGGTGATCTCCAAGGTGCCCAACACCTTGCACACGCCGCTGATGTCCGGCACCAACGCCATCCACGGCATCGTGCTGCTCGGCGGCATCGTCGTGCTCGGCCAGCTCGAGGACCCCCCGATCCTGGACCAGGTGCTGCTGGTGATCGCCATCGCGTTCGGGACGATCAACGTCGTCGGCGGCTTCCTGGTCACCGACCGGATGCTCGGGATGTTCAAGGGTCGGCAGCCACCCAAGGGTGACGCCAAGGCGACCGGGGCCTCGTCGTGACCACCGTCGTCGCGCTGCTGTACATCGTCGCCTTCGGACTGTTCATCCTCGGCCTGTCGGGACTGACCGGCCCGCGCACCGCGGTCCGCGGCAACCTGATCGCCGCCGGCGGCATGGCCCTCGCCGTGATCGCCACGGTCCTGCTACCCGACACCCAGAACTGGCTGCTCATCGCCCTCGGGCTGGTCCTCGGCACGCTGGTCGGCGTGCCCGCGGCACGGCAGGTCAAGATGACCGCGATGCCGCAGATGGTGGCGCTGTTCAACGGCGTCGGCGGCGGAGCGGTCGCGCTGATCGCCTGGTCGGAGTTCCGCAGCACTGACGGGTTCACCGGCGAACCGGCGTACGTCGTCATCGGCTCGCTGTTCGCCGCGATCGTGGGGTCGATCTCGTTCTGGGGTTCGCTGGTCGCCTTCGGCAAGCTCCAGGAGATCCTGCCCGGCCGCCCGATCGGGCTGGGCAACGCCCAGGTGCTGCTCAACGGCACCCTGTTCGCCGGTGCCGTGGCCGCGGCCGTGGTCGCCGGCCTCGGCGGGGCCAGTGAGCTGTGGATCGTGCTGGTGCTCGTTCTCGCGGCGGTGCTCGGGCTGTTCGTCGTGCTGCCGATCGGCGGCGCGGACATGCCAGTGGTCATCTCGCTGCTCAACGCGATGACCGGGCTGTCCGCGGCCGCGGCCGGACTGGCGCTGGACAACACCGCGATGATCGTGGCCGGCATGATCGTCGGCGCCTCCGGCTCGATCCTGACCAACCTGATGGCCACGGCGATGAACCGGTCGATCCCGGCCATCGTCCGGGGCGGCTTCGGCGGTGGCGGCTCCGCGCCCGGCGGGGGCGAGGACGGCGACCGGACGGTCCGCTCCACCAGTGCCGCCGACGCGGCGATCCAGATGGCCTACGCCAACCAGGTCATCGTCGTACCCGGTTACGGCATGGCGGTCGCCCAGGCCCAGCACGCGGTCAAGGACCTGGCCGCGCTGCTGGAGAGCAAGGGCGTCACCGTGCTCTTCGCGATCCACCCGGTGGCCGGCCGGATGCCCGGGCACATGAACGTGCTGCTCGCCGAGGCCGACGTCTCCTACGAGGTGCAGAAGGAGATGGACGACGTCAACGGCGAGTTCGCCCGCACCGATGTGGCCCTGGTGATCGGCGCGAACGACGTGACCAACCCGGCCGCCCGCAACGACCCCAGCTCCCCCATCCACGGCATGCCGGTGCTCAGCGTCGACGAGTCCCGCTCGGTCATCGTGCTGAAGCGCTCGATGAACTCCGGCTTCGCCGGCATCGACAACCCGCTGTTCTACGCCGAGGGCACGTCGATGCT
>JACCSC010000233.1 GCA_013813215.1 Geodermatophilaceae bacterium
CGCCCGCACCCCATGATCACGATGTGCACGTCCTCCGACGCTACACCGGCGCAGCCGGCCCGTAGGGGTGCGCTCGCCGGTCGTACGCTGACCCGCGTGACCGACGTCGAGGCGGCGTGGTGAGCGCAACGACATCGGTCTTCAAGCGGCTGTTCCTCGGCCGACCGGTCCGCAGCGATCGCCTCACCGAGCAGCTGCTGCCCAAGCGGATCGCGCTGCCGGTGTTCGCCTCCGACGCGCTGTCGTCGGTGGCGTACGCGCCGGCGGAGATCTTCCTGACCTTGTCGCTCGCCGGGCTGTCGGCGTACACCCTGAGCCCCTGGGTGGCCGCGGCGGTCATCGTCGTGATGCTCACCGTCGTGGCGTCGTACCGGCAGAACGTCCACGCCTACCCCAGCGGCGGCGGGGACTACGAGGTCGTCGGCAGCAACCTGGGCGGCACCTGGGGGCTGGTCGTCGGCAGCGCGCTGCTCGTGGACTACGTGCTGACGGTCGCGGTGTCCGTGTCCGCGGGCGTGGAGAACTTCGGCTCCGCGGTCCCGTTCGTGGCCCGGCACGAGGTGCTCGTGGCGCTCGGGATCGTCGCGCTGCTCATGGCGCTGAACCTGCGCGGGGTCCGGGAATCGGGCGTGGTGTTCGCGATCCCGACGTACGGCTTCATCATCGGCGTGCTCGGGATGCTTGCCTGGGGGCTCATCGAGGAGGTCGTGCTCGACCGCGACCTGCAGGCCGAGAGCGCGGAGTTCGAGTTCAGCGACGCGGGCTCGCTGACCGGGATCGCGCTGGCCTTCCTGGTGCTGCGCGCGTTCTCCTCCGGCTGCGCGGCCCTCACCGGGGTGGAGGCGATCAGCAACGGCGTACCGGCGTTCCGCAAACCGAAGAGCCGCAACGCCGCGACCACGTTGCTGATCATGGGGCTGCTGTCGGTGACGATGCTGGCCGGCATCATCGCGCTGGGGATCCAGACCGGGATCAAGTACGTCGAGGACCCGGCCGAGCAGCTCGCCGGCACTCCCGAGGGCTACAAGCAGAAGACGGTCATCGCGCAGCTGGCGCGGGCGGTGTTCGACGGCTTCCCGCCCGGGTTCTACTTCCTGGCCGTGATCACCGGGCTGATCCTCGTGCTCGCGGCGAACACCGCCTTCAACGGCTTCCCGCTCCTAGGCTCCATCCTGGCCCAGGACCGGTACCTGCCGCGGCAGCTGCACACTCGCGGGGACCGGCTGGCCTTCAGCAACGGCATCCTGTTCCTCGCCACGCTGGCCGGGCTGCTCATCGCGGTCTACGGCGCATCGGCCTCGGCGCTGATCAACCTCTACATCGTCGGCGTGTTCGTGTCCTTTACGCTCAGCCAGATCGGCATGGTGCGGCACTGGAACCGGTGGCTGCCCGACGAGCGAACTCCCGCGCGGCGGCGGCAGATGCTGCGCAGCCGGGCGATCAACGCCTTCGGGGCCGCGATGACCGGCATGGTGCTCGTCGTCGTCCTGACGACGAAGTTCTTCCTCGGCGCGTACGTGGCGATCGCCGCGATGGTGGTGATCTTCCTGCTCATGCGGGCGATCAACCGGCACTATGCGAGGGTCTTCGAGCAGCTGCTACCCGACGCTGACGTGCGCATGCTGCCCAGCCGGGTGCACACCGTCGTACTGGTCAGCAAGGTGCACAAGCCGACCCTGCGCGCACTGGCCTTCGCCCGGGCCACCCGGCCGGACTCGCTGACCGCGCTCACGGTGAACGTCGACGACGAGGAGACCCGCGCCTTGCAGACGGAATGGGAGCGCAACGACATCCCCGTGCCCCTCACGGTCGTGGACTCGCCGTACCGCGAGATAACCCGGCCGATCCTGGAGTACGTCAGCAACATCCGCCGGGACAGCCCGCGTGACCTGGTGATGGTCTTCGTTCCTGAGTACGTCGTCGGCCACTGGTGGGAGAACCTGCTGCACAACCAGAGCGCGTTGCGGCTCAAGGGCCGGCTGCTGTTCATGCCGGGTGTGATGGTGACCAACGTGCCCTACCAGCTGCAGTCCTCCGAGGCCCGCGGCGACGAACTGGACCGGCTGACCTCGACCGAGGTGCGTCGCGGGCTGAGCCGCGGGCCCCGTTGAGCGCCGACGCGTTTCCCGCCGCGGAGGCGCCGTGAAGGGCGACCTCGTCGAGGTCGATGTCACCGCGGTCGCGCACGGCGGGCACTGCGTCGCGCGGCACCTAGGGCGCGTGGTGTTCGTGCGGCACGCGCTGCCCGGCGAGCGGGTGGTCGTGCGGATCACCGAGGACACCGGCGGTTCCTACTGCCGTGGCGACGCGGTGCAGGTGCTGCAGGCCGCCCCGGAACGGGTCGAGCCGCCCTGCCCCTACGCCGGTCCCGGCCGCTGCGGGGGGTGCGACTTCCAGCACGTGACGGCAGCCGGGCAACGGGGCCTCAAGGCGACTGTCGTCCGCGAGCAGCTGTCCCGGCTCGGGGGACTGCCCGACGTGCCGGTGGTCGTCGAGGAACTGCCGGGCGGGCTGCTGGGGTGGCGCACCCGGATGCAGTTCGCCGTGGACCGGCGCGGGCGGGCCGGGTTGCGGCGGCACCGCTCGCACTCCGTCCTACCGCTGGCGGACTGCCCCCTCGCGCATCCCGCGCTGTCAGTGAGCGACGTGCTGGCTCGGCGCTGGCGGGACGCGCAGGGGGTGGAGGTCGTCGGCTCGGCCGCCGAGCCGCCGACGGTCCTGCGCCGCGGCCTGCACCGTTCGGTCGCGGTTTCGGGACCACAGGTACGCCGGGAGCAGGCGGCCGGGCGTTCCTGGCAGGTCGACATCGGCGCGTTCTGGCAGGTGCACCCGGCGGCGGCCGACGTCCTGGGCGCCGCGGTGCTGTCGATGCTGGCGCCGCGGCCGGGGGAGCGGTGCGTGGACCTGTACGGCGGCGTGGGCCTGTTCGCGGGGCTCCTGGCCGACACCGTGGGACCTACCGGTTCGGTGCTGTGCGTCGAGGGGGACCGGGCGGCGGCGGCGGACGCCCGGGTCAACCTGGCGCCCACGCCGTGGGCTTCGGTGCGGCGGCAGGCGGTGGATGCAGCGCTGGTCGCGGGGCTGTCGGCGTACGACGTGGCGGTGCTCGATCCCCCCCGGACCGGTGCCGGCCGCCCGCTGGTCGAGGCACTGGCCGCCGGCCCGGCCCGGGCTATCGCCTACGTGGCCTGCGATCCGGCGGCGCTGGCCCGGGACGTGAAGACGTTCGGCGAGCACGGCTGGCGGCTGTCGGCCCTGCGGGCGTTCGACCTGTTCCCGATGACGCACCATGTCGAGTGCGTCGCACTGCTGGTACCCGGTACGGGATGACCCAGGGTCAGCCGCCCGGCTGGCCGGCCGCCGTCCGGCCGCCCGGCAGCCCGGAGTGGGAGCGCAGCGCCGTGGCCTGGTTGCTCGACCAGGTCCCGCCGGACTACCGGATCTACGACGTGTTGCGCAAGTACCCGGTGCTGCTCGCCCGCTTCGCCGACGGGCACCTGGCGGCCAACCTGGAGGCCGCTCGCGGGGGCTGGCGGACCCTGCGCCGGGACCTGGCCGCGGAGCTGCCGCCGGAGGCGATCGAGGCCGCCATGAGCGCGTACGAGCGGGAGGGACTGCGGTTGGCCGAAGCCCAGCGCGGTGTGGCCGTGGTCCGGGCCGCGCTCGGCGGCTACCACTGGGTGCCGCGCCTCTGACTTTGCCCCTCGAGTGGCGGCCCTGCCACGCGATTTGCCCGGTTTGCACCGCTACCCGAGGGGCAAAGTGAGGGAAGACTGGCCCCGTGGCGTTGCGGAACAGGATGAGCCCCTTCGGTGAGCTGCTCGCCGTACCGGATCATGGCCTCGTCTACGGCAACCGCGGCTGCCTGCACGATGCGACCGGCCGGATCCGCCGGGCGTACGCCGTCCGCCGCTGGATCTCCTGCCGGCTGGACTTCAACGGCCGCCGGCGTACGCCGCTGCTCCAACCCGGCCGCTACACCGAGCTGTTCTTCCTGGACGAGGCCACTGCGTTCGCCGCGGGGCACCGGCCCTGCGCGGAGTGCCGGCGCGCGGACTACGACCGGTTCGGCGAGGTGTGGCGCTCGGTGCACCCGGCCGACCGCGGGGCCGACGCCATCGACCGGACGCTGCACGCCGAGCGCTGGGCCGGCGGTCGGCAGCGCCGGCACACCGCGCCCTACTTCGTGCTGCCGGACGCGAGTTTCGTGTTGCTCGACCAGCAGCCGTTTCTGGTGCTGGGCACGCAGCTCCTCCGCTGGACGCCCGCTGGCTACACCGACCACCAGCCGCGTCCGCAGGGGAACGCAGTGGTGCTCACCCCGCCGAGCCTGCGCGCCGTTCTCGTTGCGGGCTGGTCCTCGGACCTGCCGCTGCTGCATCCCTCGGCCAAGCGCTAGTCGGCCCAGGGGGACGGGGCGCGCGGGACGGCGACGCCGTCGACCAGCACGTCGACCCGCTCGTCGAAGAAGCAGATGAGGTCGGTGATCGGCGCGGAGTCCACCAAGGGTCGCTCGTACGTCCAGGCCACGTCCCGGCCATCGAAGGACCAGTACGACGCCTCGCCCTTGTAGGCGCACTCCGTGCGGGTCGCACTCGGCGCCATGAGGTCCATCCGGACGTCGGCTCGCGGCAGGTACGTGCGGACCGGCAGGAAGGTCTCGTAGAGCATCACCGGTCGCCCGCTGTCGGCCAGCACGGTGCCGCCGACCTCGATCCGGACCTGATGTGAGGCCGGGCGGATGTCGATCCGGGTGAAGGGGTCCCGCGGATGTGCGACCAGCGGCTCGTCGTCGTCATACCACGTGTCGAAGGCGTTAAAGTCGAGGATCACAAGTCCGGCCAGGTCCGGGTCCTCGGCTCGGAACGCCGCGCCCGTCAGCTCGGTGTCGCCGACCCGGAGTGTGAGCGGCTGTCCCACCGCGGTGTGCTGCGCGAACGGCCCCGGCGGCAGGATGCGGGTGCCGTCGGGCAGGGTCACCCACGCCGGTTCGCCCGCGTCGGCCTCATCCGGCGCCGCGACCAGCTCACCGGTCAGATCGGCCTCGGG
>JACCSC010000236.1 GCA_013813215.1 Geodermatophilaceae bacterium
CCGCGCCGGGCCGCCGCCACGACAGCCGCCGCCACGACAGCCGCGCTGGCGTGCTGGGGGGACAGCCTGACGTACGGCGTCGGGGGAGGCGGGGTCACCTATCCGGACCTGCTGGCCGCCCGGTTCGGCGTCACGGTCTACAACGGCGGCGTCATCGGCGAGCGCTCCTCCGGGGTGGCGGCCAGGCAGGGTGGGCGGCTACCGGTCGTGTCGGTGCCCGCGCCGTTCGGCGAACC
Source organism: Geodermatophilaceae bacterium (assembly GCA_013813215.1). Taxonomy (GTDB): domain Bacteria; phylum Actinomycetota; class Actinomycetes; order Mycobacteriales; family Geodermatophilaceae; genus JACCSC01. Next base: position 237 of record JACCSC010000236.1, read on the forward strand.
GCTGCCGCCCCGGACGTTCCGGGTCAACCTGGACCAAGCGCTGCCCTGGTACGAGCGCACGATGGTGATCCAGGAGGAGGGCACGCTGCACGGGAACCTCGGCGGCGTCCCGGGCATCCTCAACAAGCAGGGTGACTATCGCAACGAGTTCACGCCCTACTACTTCACCCGCGACAACGGGGCGGATCGCCCGCCGCCCGGGACCTTCAGCACCGACACCGGGGTCGAGTACGAAGGGGTCGACCAGATCATCTGGTGCGGCCACAACGACCTGCGACTGATCGACGCGCCGAATGTCCCACCGGGCCTGGGCGCGCAAGCGCAGGACCTGGTGCGGGGCAACCTGGCGAAGATGGCGGCGTACGCCGAGGGCGCTGCTGGACCCGACCGCTATCTCGTCCTCAGCCTGCTCAACGGCAAGGGTGCCGGCAACGGCCGGACGACGACCGGACGGCCGACGGAGTACTACAAGAACGTCGTAATGTCGCTCAACCCGAGGCTGGCCGCCGAACTCGGCCCCGCGCACTACCTCGACGTACGCACCTGGCTCGTCCAGGAGGCGCTGGCCTACGGCGGACTGGAGCCGACCGCCAAGGACCTGCGCGACATCGAAGAGGACATCCCGCCCTCGTCGCTGACCGTGCCGAGCAACACCGATCCGCACCTGAACGCTCTGGGCTACACGCTGCTCGCCCGGTACCTGGGCGACAGACTCGTCCAACTCGGCTGGTACCCGGCGAACGGCTAACCTCGGGGTAATGCACGAGGAGGTGTCGATGGCCCGGCCGGAGACAGAAGTCCACGTGCCGCTGCAGGTGCGCCGGGCGGCCCAGCTGCTGTGGCTGCTGGTCGCGCTGATGGCTGTGCGCACGATTCTGACCGTCGGTGTCTACGACGTGTATCGCGGCAACGTCGCGCTGGCCTTCGTGACCCTGATGATGTTGGGCGGGTTGCTGGGGCTGTGTGCCCTCGGCGTTCCGCGCGGTCAGCGGTGGGCGCAGATCGTCGGCGTCATGTTCGCCTCGGTCACCGCGCTGGGCGGCGTCTCCTCGCTACTGAACCCGTCCACCGGGGCGTTCGCGGTCCTCGGGTTGGTAGGTGCCATGGTCTCGGTGGCAGCCATCTGCTTCCTGTGCTCGGGGTCGGCCAACGTGTTCTTCCGGCACCGCGGCCGCTGATCAATCCTCGGGTGCTACCCGCGGCTGCATACCCCGCGCGTCCAGCCGCGCCAGCACCTCGTCGACCACGCGCGGGTCGGAGCCCCGCTCGCCTCTGCTGGCGATCACCGCGCGGCGGGCCGCCGCCAGCATCTCGCCCTCGAGCTCAGCCAGCCGGCTGAGCCGCCGCTGCCGGTCGTCGCCTGCCTCGTCGCGGGCCGCCGGATCGGAGTCCAACCGGTGCAGCAGCGCCTCGGTGACCTCCAACGCCTCGTCGACGAGGTCATCGTCGGCGTCCCGGCGCAGCTGTTCGAGCCGTTCCCGCCCGGCGGTCAAGGCCCGAGCGGTCAACTCGCGTTCGGCGGCGCGCCGCTCGCTGGGCGGTTCTTGTACGCCGAGGCGGCCGACGAGCAACGGCAGGGACAGGCCCTGCAGGAGCAGCGTCACCACGGTGACGCCGAACGCGATGGCGACCAGCCGCCCCCGCTCCGGGAAGTCGGTCCCGTCGTCCAGCGTGAGCGGCAGAGCCAGGGCCGTGGCCAGCGTGACGACGCCACGCATTCCCGACCAGGACGCGACGGCCATCTCGCGCCAGCCGGTCGGGTTGTCCTCGACCTGACCACCGAGCACCCGGGTTCGCTCGTTCAGCCAGGCGATGGGGAAGATCCAGGCGAAGCGCACGAGGATGCAGACGGCGCTGATCACGGCGATCTGGCCGAGCAGCCTCGAAACCTCGAAGTCCAGCTCGTCGAGCACCGACCGCAACTCCAGCCCGACAAAGGCGAAGGCCGCCCCGGTGACCAGCAGTTCGACGACCTGCCACAGCGCGCCGGCCTGGGTGCGGGCTAGCGCACCGCCCTGGTCCTCTGCCCGGCCGAGGCTGAGGGCCAGCGTGACCACAGCCAGCACCCCGCTGCCGTGCAGGCCGCCGGCGGCAAGGTAGGCCACGAACGGCATGACGAAGGACAGCGCGGGGCGGGCGGGATCGGCCGGCAACCGGTCCAGGATCCGGCGGCTGACCCAGGCCAAGGCCAGCCCGACGGACACCCCCACGACTGCGGAGAGCCCGAACAACCCGCCCGCCGTCCAGGCCGAGAAGGCGCCGGTCACGACGGCGGCGACCGCGACGTCGTACAGGATCAGCGCGGTCGCGTCGTTGGAGACACCCTCACCGATCAGGATCGTGGTCAGCCGTCGCGGCAGCTTCAGCCGGGCGGCGACAGCGGTCGCGGCCACCGGGTCGGGCGGGCCGACCATGGCGCCGAGGACCAGCGCCGCGGCCCACCCCAGCCCCGGCACCAGCAGCTGGAGGACGGCGCCGACGGCGAACGCGGTGACCAGGACGAGGGCTACCGCGAGCAGCCCGATCGCGCGCCAGCTCTGGGCGAACTCGGTCCACGAGGTGCGTCGGGCGGCGGTGTAGAGCACCGGCGGGAGGACCAGGGGCAGGATCAGTTCCGGCGGGATCACCAGGGCGGGTACACCGGGGACGAGCGCGAGCAGCATTCCGACCAGCAGCAACAGGATCGGGTACGGCAGCCGGAGTCGGTTGGCCAGCGGTACCGACAGCGCCGTCGCCACGAGGACGACGAGCAGAAGGGTGAGTGCGCCCAAGTGCGTCGCTACGCCCGGCTCAGGCCGACTTGCGGGCGGCGGTCTTCTTGGCGGCTGTCTTCTTCGCCGGTTCCTGCTTGGCCGACACCTTCTTGGCCGGTGCCTTCTTCGCGACCGACGCCTTCTTGGCCGGGACCTTCGCGGCTGTCTTCTTGGCGGCCGCCTCTGTTGCCGGTTCGCTTGCGGCCGGCTGCGAACGGCCCTTCTTCGCCGCGTCGACGCTGCGCCGCAACGCCTCCATCAGGTCCAGCACCTTGCTGTCGTCGACCTCTGGTTCGGCCGGTCGGACCACCTCGCGTCCGGCGGTCTTCGCCTCGATCACCGATTCCAGGGCCGCCCGGTAGTCGTCGGTGAACTGGTCGGGCTCGAAATCGCCGGCGAGCGCATCGACGTACGACTCGGCCATCGCCATTTCCTGCGGGCGGACCTTCACGTCGTCGTCGAGGAAGGAGAAGCTCGGCTCACGCACCTCGTCGGGCCACAGCATCGTCTGCAGGACGAGTACGCCGTCGCGTGGGCGCAGGGTGGCCAGCCGCTCCCGGTTGCGCAGCGCGACCTTGACCACGGCGACTTTCTCGCTGTTGTCCAGCGCGTCACGCAGGAGCACGTAGGGCTTGGCGTCGGCGGTCGGCTCGCAGTAATAGGGCTTGCCGAACTGGACCGGATCGATCTGCTCCGCCGGGACGAATGACATTACCTCGACGGCGCGGCTGGTCGTGATCGGCAGGCCCTCGAAGTCCTCGTCGTCCAGCACGATCATGTCTCCGTCGGGCAGCTCGTAGCCCTTGGCGATGTCGGAGTACGGGACCTCCTCGCCGTCCACCGAGCAGACCCGCTTGTACCGAATCCGCCCTCCGTCGGCGGCGTGCACTTGCCGGAAGGAGACGTCCTTCTCCTCCGTAGCGGAGAACAGCCGCACCGGGATCGATACGAGGCCGAAGGAGATCGAGCCCTTCCAGATGCTGTGCGGCATGACCAGCTCCTGCTTCGTCGACGGCGGGCCGGCGTACATGATCCCCCGCGGCTGGCGGAACCGCTTACCCGGCTCGATCTGGGGGTACGTCGGCGCGGGAGCGACGAAAGGTCAGACGCCTGTGTCACGGTCATGTCGAGGCGGTCGCAGGTCGCCCGAGAGGAGGTCCGCCATGACGGTGACGCTGCAGTGGTGTGTCGCATGCGGTGGCGAGCGGGACTTCGACCAGCCGCTGTGCGGGGACGGTCACGGGTCGGAGTGCCCGGAGTGGTTCTGCCTGGCGTGCGGGAACGCCGTCGTTCTCGCCTGCTCCGACGAGGTGCCGGCGGCGGCCTGACTCAACCGACCGCGACCAACGTCACCGCCGCTGCGGCCAGGCCGAGCCCGGCGGCCTGCACGCGGTTGACCCGCTCGTGCAGCACGATGGCGGCCAGCGTGACGGTCAGCGCCGGGTAGAGCGAGGTGACGACGGCGGCGAGCGAAACCAGCTGGGAGCGGGCCGCCAGCTGGTAGAGAACCGTGGCCAGCGCGGCGCACAGGCCGACGCCGAAGGCGACCATGGCCACCGCGCGCTCGGTGTTGCGCACCGGCGCCTTCACGAGCAGTACACCGAGGCCGATCACCACCACGGCCACGACCTGTCCGAGCGCGGTCGGCCAGAGCCCGGCGCTTTCGGGGACCTGACCCAGGGCCACGAAGAGCAGGCCGAAGCTCGCGCCGGCCAGGAGCCCGTCGCGGATCCCGGCGCTGCGACCGCTGCGCGCGGCGATGTCCTCACCGCCGCGGGACACCAGCCAGATGGCGGGTAGGGCGCAGCTGATGCCGACCCAGGCCCAGATGCTGGGCCGCTCGCCGATGATGACGCCGACGACCACCGGCAGGAGGGCTGCCCCGACTGCGGACAGCGGGGCGACGACGTTCATCTGGCCGCTGGCCAAGCCGCGGTAGAGGAACGCTGTGCCCAGCCCGCTGCCGATCCCGGAGGCGGCCCCCCAGGCAAGGTCGGCCGTGGTGAGGTCAGCGGCGACGGTGACCGCGGCGACGGTGACCGCGGCGACGGTGACTGCGGCGGCGCTGACGATCTGCGCCAGCAGCGCGATCGCCCAGGGCGAGCCGCGGCGGGACATCAGGCCGCCGAGGAAGTCCGACAGGCCGTAGGCCATGGCGGCTCCCAGCGCGAGCAGGAGTCCCACCCGGTCAGCTTGCCGTGGCAGTCGAAGTCAGCCGAGGAGGGCTCCCCGGCAGCTCTCGCCGGTCTGCGTGTTGCGGGCGCCGGCGCCAACGCGGTCTGGACCCGCGAACCGGCCGTGGCGATGGGGACGCCGTTGCCGGAGTTGATCCCGAACAGCCACATCTCGCCGTCGACGTCGCTGTCCACCTCGTACCTGATCCGCAGCGTGGCATTGTCGGGGTCGACGGTCAGCTTCCAGTCCGACGCTGCGCTGCATGCTCCTTGGGCTTGGCCCCGGCTGGTCGAAGGGTGAGTGTTATGGCGAGTTGCACGGCGACTCGCCTTGCACGGTTCAAAAGATCTTGGCGCCCTGGCGGAGGATACGAGATTCGAACTCGTGAGGGCGTGAACCCAACGCGCTTTCCAAGCGCGCGCCATAGGCCAACTAGGCGAATCCTCCGCGCGACATCGTACCGGCCGCCAGACTGGCCCGAATCAACACGAGGAGCACAACGATGGCCAGAGCCGGGGTACCACCGGAGCAAGTCCTGACGTGGGTGCGAGCCGCTCCCACGGTCGAGCACTTGAACGAGTACTTCAGCTCGAAGGACAGCCTTGGCCGGCCGCGATACGGCGTCGGGTTTGACCTGTTCGCCAGGGGAGATGACCATCCCGACGACCAGAACAGGATCACAGCAGAGGATCTGGTCGCGACCTCCTTCCTCAGCGTTGACATCCCGGGTTGGGTTGCTCAGGATCTCCTTGAAGGAGTTCTAGGTCATGAAGTGGCGGCGCAATTGAGGGACATCCCGCCGACGGTTCAGATCGGCAGCCAGGATGCCCCGGATCTGTTGAAGGGCCCCGCCCAGCGGGCTTGGGACGCCCTGCGGGCCAGGGGTACCGGGGGTCGGGACTCCAGAGGCTATGGGATTGGCTCTGTTACCCGAGCGAAGTTGCTGGCGCGCAAGCGGCCGCACCTGATCCCCGTCTCGGACTCCGTCATCAGGGGCGCCTTGGGCAAGCCGACGAACCTCTGGAATTACCATCAGGCGCTGTTCCTGGACCACGGCGACGAACTTCGGCGGCTGCTCGACCAGGCGCGGACTGACGCTGGCGTCGATGGTCGGGTGAGTCACCTGCGCCTGTTGGACGTCATCGTATGGATGCGCCACAGCCGGAAGGCCGGCTAGTTCTCGGCTTCGCTGTCGAGCTCGTCGGGTGGATCGACTTCGGGTGGGTCGGTGGTGTGGGTCAGGCCGGTGGGGCTGGTCCATTCGAGGTGGCCGTCGTCGTGTTGTTCGACGCGCCAGCGGGTGTGGGTCTTGAGCCGGTGGTGGGGGCGGCACAGCGCGGCCAAGTTCGTCTTGCTGGTGGGCCCGTGGGGGTGGGGGATGGTGTGGTCGAGGTCGGCGCGGCGGGCTGATCGTCGGCAGCCGGGGAACCGGCAGGTCCGGTCGCGGATGCGGATGAACTCATCTAGCGGGGCGGGCGGGTGGTAGCTGGTGGTGCCGACGTCCAGGGCGGTGCCGGTGGCGGGGTCGGTGAGGATCCGCCGCCACACGGCGTCCTCCGCCGCGAGGGTGCGGGCGGTGTCGGCGCCGATCGGCCCGTAGCCGGTCAGCTCGGCGGGTTCGTCGGACAGTCCGGCCAGCACCGTCCACGGCACGGTCACATGGACCTGGGTCGGGGTGGTGTGCCACGACGGGCGACCGCGGCGCGTCACCGGCTCGCCGGTCCCGGCAGTCGGTCCGGTGGTCGCCGTGGCGGCCTGGCCGGCCTCGGCTGCTGTGCCGCTGGTCTCGTTTGTCGCCGCGGGCTGGTCCTGGTAGGTGTCGGGGTGAAGGAGACAGTCGACGAGCAGGTCGGCGCGGCGGGCGTCCAGGGTCCGGACGTCGTCGATGCCGGCGGCGGTGTCGCGGTCGGCGTCGGCGTGGGCGGTGTCGGTCAACGCCTGGTGGCAGCGCAACGCGTCCGCCGCGGACAGCACCGCACGCAAGACGGCCATCCCGTCCTCGGCGGGGAAGACCTCGACGCCGCGGTCGCGGCGGGCCCGCTCGGCCCGGCGGCGCGCGGCGTCCGGGTCGACCCGCA
>JACCSC010000273.1 GCA_013813215.1 Geodermatophilaceae bacterium
GAGAACGTCTCGAAGTGGCAGCCGGTCCGCTCGGCCAGGTCGGCGGCATCGTCCTTGCTGTGCTCGCTGGAGTACCGGCTGGGCAGGTTGACGGTGTACACGTTCTCCGGTCCGACTGCGTCACAGGCGATCGCGGCGACCAGCGCCGAGTCGATCCCGCCGGACAGGGCGAGAGTGACCGTCCGGAAGCCGTTCTTGCGCGCGTAGTCGCGGACCCCGATGACCAGTGCGTTCCAGACCTCCTCCTCGTCGGGCATCCGCTCGGTCAGCCGGGTAGGGATCGGCTCGTACGCCGAGACCGGCTCGGTGCTCAGCACGAGTTCCTCGATGTGCATCTCGGTGTCGTCCGGTTCGCCGCGGCTGCCCTCGGTGGGGACGTCGAAGTCCACGATGAGCAGGTCCTCGGCGAACTGTGGCCCCCGAGCGAGCAACCGGCCGCCGGCATCCACGGCCAGCGAGTCGCCGTCGTACACCAGTTCGTCCTGCGCGCCGACGGTGTTGACGTAGGCCAGCGCGGCGCCAGCCTCTTTGGCCCGCCGCTGCGCGAGTTGTAGCCGGGTGTCGTCCTTGGACCGCTCGTACGGCGAACCGTTGATGCACACCACGAGTCCGCAGCGAGCGGCTGCGGCCACTGCGAACGGCCCGCCGTCCTGCCAGAGGTCCTCGCAGATGGTGAGGCCGATCCGAATGCCGTGCAGGGTGATCACCGGGAAGCGGGTACCCGGGACGAAGTAGCGGGCCTCGTCGAACACGCCGTAGTTGGGCAGGTGGTGCTTGTAGTACGTCGCCACGACCCGGCCGTCGTGGATGAGCGCGGCGGCATTGCGTGGACCCTCGTCGTGCGCCAGGTAGCCGACCACGACGGCCATGTCACCGAGCGTGTGTTCGTGCAGGGTCGTGGCCAGCGCGCCGAGGGCGTGTTCGCTGGCCTCGGCGAAGGACTCCCGGAAAACCAGGTCCTCCGGCGGGTAGCCGGTGAGGGTCATCTCGGGGAACGCGAGGAGGTGGGCCCCGGTCTCGCGGGCCCGTTCGGCCTCCCGGAGTACGGCGTCGGCGTTTCCGTGGAGATCGCCGACGCAGATGTCGATCTGCGCGAGCGCGACGCGAAGCTGCGGCATGGCCTGGATTGTCCCTGGTGCACCGGACCAGTGACATCGGGTCAACGGATGCGCTGACGTCCCGGTGCGGTCATCAGCGCATCCGTTGACGCCAGAACGGTGCTCAGACGACGGTGGCGGCCTCGCGTTCCTCGGCGCGCAGCACCCGGGTCCGCCGTACAGCGAGGGCGATCAGGACGGCCCACCCGGCGAACAGCGCGACGTACACCGCTGGGATCTCGCTGTCGAACGAGCGCATGAGGGTCCGCGTGTTGGTGATCAGGATGATCCCGCCGACCAGCGCGCCGAGCATCGGCAAGGAGACGTGCCGGACCAGCCAGGCGGCAAACGGTGCGGCGACGACCCCGCCGACCAGCAGGCCGACGACCACCCGCCAGTCGATTCCGGCGCTGCCCAGGGAGGTCAGGAAGCCGACGCTGATCGCGCCCGTGACCGCGACTCGGCGGTGGACACCGACCCGATCACCTTGCGCGGGTCCAGCTTGCCGCCGGCCAGCAGGGTCGGGGTGGCCACCGGACCCCAGCCGCCCCCGCCGGTGGCGTCGACGAAGCCAGCGAACAGGCCGAGGGGCACAAGCACTCGGGTACCGGGGCGCCGGCCCATCTGCAGGACCGGTGGCTGCCGGAACATGAAGCGACTGATGATGTACAGCCCCAGCAGCAGCAGCAGGGCGGCCATCCAGGGAACCGCCGACTCGGTGGACAGGCTCGTCAGCACGTTGGCGCCGACGAAGCCGCCAATCGCACCGGGTACGGCGATTCGCAGTACCACCGCCCAGTCCACGTTGCCGAAGCGCCAGTGCGACAGTCCCGACGCCAGCGTCGTACCCACCTCCGACAGGTGCACCGACGCCGATGCGACGGCCGGTGTCACGCCGGTGGACAGCAGCAGCGTGGTGGACGTGACGCCGTAGGCCATGCCCAGCGCGCCGTCCACGAGTTGAGCCAGCAGCCCTACGGCGGCGAAGACGAGGAGTCGTTCCATACGTGACGTTCTAAGCTAATCTGACCAACAAAGTCTAGTTTCGGACGGGACGTAACCCGGCAGAAACACGCGACCCCCAGACTGAGCCTCCCAACCGCAGCACCCGATCGATCGAAGGAGCCCGGGTGGACCGTCAGCAGGAGTTCGTGCTGC